>CAZXNF010000675.1:1180-1851 GCA_964641785.1 uncultured Streptomycetaceae bacterium
CCCTCATCGCGGATCTTGCCGCACGCACCGGCAGCGCCGACGGCGATTACCGGCACAAATGGCAGGCCGGCGACGTGGTGATGTGGGACAACCGCTGCTCTCTGCACTGTGCGACCGGCGACTATCCCGCGCACGAGCGGCGCACGAACTGGCGCACCACGATCATGGAACCCGGCTGGCAGCAGCAGGCGCCGCGCATGGCGGGGGATAATGCCGGTCCAGATCACCGGCAAGGATATCGCCGCAGCTAAGCCGCCAATCTGGTTTGCAAGACCTGCGCCACCCGCGCGAGGCGGCTTTCCTTTTCCGCGCTGAGCGGCCCGCCCATAACGAGCAGTTCGCGCGCCAGACTCAGTGCCCGCGCCCTTTGCTGCTGTTCCGGCAACATCACGAGCAATCCGTTCAGGGCGCGTGCTTCGTCCTTGCGCACCAGGAAAGTCTGGTGCTTGACGGCTTCCTTCAACTGCGCAAGGCTGACGGTTTTATCGAGACCGAGCTCACGCATCACGCGTCTGATACCGTTGAATGGCCTGCCGTCGACGACACCGTTCCCGCTAGAAACATAAATGAGCAGGCGCAAAAAACCGGTTTCCGGGCGGCCCGGGTCGAACGAAGCCTCATCCCGGGCTTGTTTAAGCCTTAACATTTCGTCCCGCTCCGGCGTGCGTTTA
>CAZXNF010000676.1:0-1838 GCA_964641785.1 uncultured Streptomycetaceae bacterium
CGAAATCGCGCCACCAGGCGAACGCCGCCGGCAGCGCGGTCCCTACCTGCGTTGCGCCCAGGTGCAGCAGGCCTTGGCCAGCCCCCTGCGCGAACGCTTCCGCAAGTCCGCGGCTCACAGCGGCATCCACTGGCGGCGCATCCGTATCCTGCGTGAGCAGCAGGCGGCCGTGGGGCGTTAGAATCGGAATCAACGTGCCGGTAGCCATCAGCCCGATTCTAACCGCTGCGTTTTCGGCGCAGCGCCACGCTATAGGGAGTCCTCCGTGCGATCCGTGATCGTCGCAGTCTGTATGTCTATCGCGGCGGGTCCCGCCTTCGCCGCCGAACCCTTCCCCGCCAAACCCATCCGCATGATCGTCCCCTTCCCGCCGGGCGGGGCAACCGACGTCGTGACCCGCGTCGTCGCGCAGAAAATGAACGACCAGTACAAACGCCAGGTCGCCGTGGTGGACAACCGCGCTGGGGCGGGCGGGGTGCTCGGCTCCGAACAGGCGGCGAAGGCGGCGCCGGACGGCTACACGCTGGTGATGGGCACCACGGGTACGCACGCCATCAATGCGAGCCTCTATGCGAAGCCGTCCTATGACCCGGTCAGGGACTTTGCAGCGATCACGCCGGCCGCACTGCTGCCGAACATGATCGTGGCGCATCCCTCCGTGCCGGCGAAAAACATCCGGGAGCTGATCGCGTTGGCGAAAGCGCGGCCGGGCGAGTTGTCCTATGCCTCTTCGGGCAACTTCCTGTACCTGAGCGGGGCCTTGTTCACCAGCATGGCGAAGATCAGCATGCTGCACGTGCCCTTCAAGGGCGGTGCGCAGGCGATGCCGTCGGTGATGGCGGGGGAGGTGGCGACGTCGTTCGCCACCATCGTGTCCTCGCTGCCGCTGGTGAAAGAAGGCCGCCTGCGCGGGCTCGCGGTCACCAGCGCGAAGCGTTTCCCCACCGCGCCGGAGTATCCGACGGTCGCGGAATCGGGCCTGCCGGGCTACGTGGCGGTCGCATGGTACGGCCTGTTCGCCCCGGCCGGCACGCCGCGCGAGATCGTGCAGAGGATCAATGCGGACGTCGTCGCCATCGTTCAGGCAAAGGATGTGCAGGACCTGTTCCTCGCCCAGGGCGCGGAGGCGTACGCGCTCACGCCCGAGGCCTTCACCAAGCTCGTGCAGGAGGACGTGGTGAAGTGGGCGAAGGTGGTCAAGGCGTCCGGCGCGAAGGCGGACTGACTCTCCGCAAGGCCGGACCGTTCTGCGACAATGCCGGCGTCGTAACGATGCGCGGATCACAATCGCATGCCCACATTGAACTGGATCGGCAAGGACGCGGTGGTGAACCATCACCTGCAGGTGCCCTTCCGCCTGCTGAAGGACGTGCCCGACCTCGCCTGCGGCGACCCCGGCAGCGGCAACCTCATCGTCGAAGGCGACAACCTCGTCGCGCTGAAAGCGCTGCTGCCTTACTACGCGGGGCAGGTGAAGTGCATCTATATCGATCCGCCGTACAACACCGGCAACGAGGGCTGGGTCTACAACGACAACGTCAACAGCCCGCTGATCCGCGAGTGGCTCGGCAAGGTCGTCGGCAAGGAAGGCGAGACGCTCGACCGGCACGACCGCTGGCTGTGCATGATGTATCCGCGGCTGGCGCTGCTGCGGCAGTTCTTGCGCGAGGACGGAACAATTTTTGTAAATCTCGATGACACTGAAGCAGCGCTCTGCCGTTTGCTGATGGACGAGATTTTTGGCGCTACAAATTGCTTGGCAATCATAGCCTGGGAGAAACGTTACACTCGCAGCAACAATGCGAGAATGTTTTATTCGGTGAAGGACACCCTGCTCG
>CAZXNF010000677.1:0-1833 GCA_964641785.1 uncultured Streptomycetaceae bacterium
GATGCTCGCGCCGGCATCGCCTATTTCGCGTTTTATGTGATGGCCGGTCGCGAGCGCCGCGGTCGCCCCGGAGTGTCGCGCGACAAGGACTGCTGAGGCGCCCTTGCCCGCCTCGCCAGCCACCGCTCCCGCCGCGAAAAGCGACGCCGCTTGGCTCGCTGAAATCTGCATCGCCCGCTGCGGCTTTGGGCTGATCTTCATGGCCTATGCAGCGGCAATCCCGCTGCTGCTCGAGGACTGGCAGATGAGTGCCAGCCAGGCCGGGCTGGTGCAGTCCGCGTGGCACTTCGGCTACATGCTCTCGCTGTTCACGGTGGGCTTCCTCGCCGACCGTTTCGGCGCGAAGCGCGTGTACCTCGTCTCCAGCTTCGCCGCCACGCTCAGCGCATTCGCGTTTGCGTTCCTGGCCGACGGCTTCGTCAGCGGATTGGTTCTCTACGGCCTGGCAGGCCTGTGTTCGGGCGGGTCCTACACGCCCGGGCTGACCCTCATCGCGGAACGCTTCGCCGCCACCCGCGGCCGCGCGATGGGCTTCTACCTGTCCGCCGCCTCCGTCGGCTACGCGCTGTCGCTGGTCCTGGTCGGCGCGCTCACGCCGGTCACGGGCTGGCGTGGCGCCCTCATCGCCACCGCCTGCGGGCCGCTCGTCGGCATCGCCTTCTCCTGGCTCGCGCTGCACCGCACACCCAACCTCGTGCATCCGCGGCCGGCGCGGGAATTGCGCAGGAACCCCGTGCGCGAAGTCGTCGCGAACCGGCCAGCCATGCTGGCGATCTGGGCCTACGCATTTCATTCGTGGGAACTGCTGGGACTGAAAGCCTGGCTCCCGGCCTTTCTGACGGCCGCCGCGCTGGCGACCGGCTCCGGGGCGCTGGAGGCCGTCAGCCTCGGCGCCCTGCTCACCGCGGTGACCTACGTGGCGAGCGCGCTGGGGAGTTTCACCGGTGGCGCCCTCTCGGATCGCCGGGGCCGCACCTGGACGATGCTGTGCATGACCGTCCTCAGCACGCTCTGCGCGTTCAGCTTCGGCTGGATGATCGGCCTGCCGCTGACGCTGCTCTTCGTGGTGGCGTGCTTCTTCATCTTCACCTCGATCGGTGACTCGGCGGTGTACTCCACCGCCGTCACCGAACTCGTGCCGGCACGCCTGATCGGCGGCGCCTACTCGGTGCGCTCCGTGCTGGGCTTCGGCGTCGGCGCGCTGGCGCCGTGGGCGTTCGGACTGGTTCTCGACGCGGCGCGCAGCGCGGCCCTGTCGGAGGCGCAGATCTGGGGCCTCGCGTGGGGTGCACTCGGGCTGGGCGCCCTGTTCGGACCGCTTGCAATCCTCGCGCTGCGCGCGCAGCCGGCGAGTTCGGCGATGGCGGGCGGACGGCGCTGAAGAATCACGCCCGTCTGTGTGATAACTTCGGCTCTCATGAAAACACACCCTGTTGAACGCCTGCTGGTGCCGCGCGACGGCGCGCAGATCGAAGTCCACGCGCAAGGCCGCGGCCTGCGCGTCGTCATGATCCCTTCACTCGGCCGCGGCGCGGAAGATTTCGAGGACTTGGCCGCGCAGGTCGCCGCCGCCGGTTTCCGCGCGCTGCGACCACAACCGCGCGGCCTCGGCGCCAGCACCGGCAAGCTGAAGAACATCACCCTGCACGATCTCGCCGCGGACGTGGCGGAGGTCGTGCGGCAGGACGGCGGCGAAACCTTCGTGGTCGCCGGCCATGCCTTCGGCAACTTCGTTGCCCGCACCGCCGCCGCCGACCACCCGAAAATGGTCAAGGCCGTCATCCTGCTCGCCGCCACCCACACCTGGCCGCTGGCGCCGGAACTGCGCGAGTC
>CAZXNF010000678.1:0-1832 GCA_964641785.1 uncultured Streptomycetaceae bacterium
ACCCAGGGGTTGGACGTATTGGTGCAGGATGTGATCGCGGCGATCAGAACGTCGCCGTGGCCGACATCCATGCCGGCTTTCACGGGCAGGCGCTGGTCGAGGTCGCCGACGTTCTTGCCGTAGCCGCCTTCGGCCACCGGCTTCGAGAAGAGCTCCGTGAAGCGGCTCTTGATGCCTTCGAGATTGATGCGGTCCTCCGGCTGCTTCGGACCCGACACGCTGGGCCGCACGGTCGAGAGATCGAGTTCGACGACCTGTGAGTAGTCGATCTCGCCCTTCTTCGGAATGCCGTACATGCCCTGTACCTTGAGGTAGGACTCGATCGCGTCCACGTGTTCCTCGCGGCCCGACATACGGTAGTACTCGAGCGTCTTGTCGTCGATCGCGAAGAAACCGCAGGTAGCACCATAGTCAGGCGCCATGTTGGCGACCGTCGCGCGGTCGGTGGGGGAGAGCGAGGTCGCGCCTTCGCCGAAGTACTCGACGAACTTGTTGACCACCTTGGTCTTGCGCAGCAGTTCGGTGACCGTCAGCACGAGATCGGTCGCGGTGACGCCATCACGCAACTTGCCGCTCATGTGCACCCCGACCACATCGGGCATCAGGAAGTAGTAGGGCTGGCCCAGCATGCCGGCTTCCGCCTCGATTCCGCCCACGCCCCAGGCCAGCACGCCGATGGCGTTGACCATGGTGGTGTGCGAATCGGTGCCGACGGCGGAGTCAGGGTAATACACACCGTCTTTTTCCCAGACGCCGCGCGACAGGTATTCAAGATTGACCTGGTGGCAGATGCCGTTGCCGGGCGGCACGACGCGGATGCCGGAGAACGCGGCCTTCGCCCACTTGAGGAAGGTATAACGCTCGCCGTTGCGCTCGAACTCGATTTCCATGTTTTTGCGCAAGGCATCGACCGAGTTATGCACGTCGACGACAACGGAGTGATCGACGACCAGATCGACCGGCACCAGCGGCTCGATGCGCGTCGGGTCGAACTTCTGGCGCTGCGCCTCGGCGCGCATGGCGGCGAAGTCGTTCAGGGCGGGGAAGCCCGCCATGTCCTGGAGCATGATGCGTGCGAGCACGAAAGGCACTTCCGCGGTGCGCGGTTCGTTCGGTTTCCAGCTGGCGAGACTGCGTACCGCATCTTCCGTGATGCGCTTGCCGTCACAGTTGCGCAGCACGGACTCCAGCACGACGCGCAGGCTCACCGGCAGTCGTGACGTCTTGCCAAGGCCTGCCTCTTCCAGGGCGGCCAGCGAATAGTACTTGCCGGTCTTGCCGGATTTAAGCTTGAACTCCCTGAGGGCCTTGAACGGGTCGTGTGCCATTGCGCTGCCTTCCTTTCGTTGTCGTTGCTGCATTTAAAACCATGCGCAGGTTCGTGTCTCGCGCCGGCCGCCGGAATCGATCCCGGATCATCGTCAAATCATGAACAGATCGGTGAATTCGTTGACGGGCGCCGCCTCGAGTGCCTTCTGGTCCGCGCACAGCGCGAGGATCGCCGCCTGCTGCTTCGCCGGGAAGCGCCGCGCGAGGTTGGTCGCGAACTTGGCCTCGAGCAGCGGGATGCCGTCCTTGCGCCGGCGGCGGTGACCGAGCGGGTATTCGACCGCGACTTCCTTGGTCTTCGTGCCGTCCCTGAATTCTACCGTGATGGCGTTGGCGATCGACCGCTGGGCCGGGTCGAGGTAATCCCCGGTGTAGCCCTTGTCCTCTACGCACACCATCTTCGCGCGCAGGGCGTCGATGCGCGGGTCGGCGGCGATGTCGTCCTCGTAGTCCGCGGCGGTGAGGCGTCCGAAGATCAGCGGGACGGCCACCATGTACTGGAT
>CAZXNF010000679.1:0-1827 GCA_964641785.1 uncultured Streptomycetaceae bacterium
GTTCAGGTTGGCGCCTTTACGCTGGACGACGATATTGGCCGTCCATTGCGGATCCAGAGCGGGGAAGTCGGTGCGGTAATGCGCACCGCGTGTTTCCTTGCGCTGCAGCGAGCTCGCCGCCATCGCTTCGCCGATGTCGAGCAGATTTTCGAGCTCGATGGCCTCCATCCACTCCCGGTTCAGGACGCGCGACTTGGCGGTGACCTTGAGGTTCGGCAGCACCTGCTCGCGGATTTCGCGGAATGCCCGCAAGGTCTCTTCGAGGCGGGGACCGCTGCGGACCAGGCCGACGTGATCCCACATGAGTTTCTGGATGCGCTTCTTCACTTCCGGTGGGCGCACGCCATCGGGCCGGTGCATCGCAGCCTCCAGTGTCTGCGCCCGCGCTTTCGCCCGCTCGATGCCGCGCACCTCGCGCGCGCCCAGCGCGCGCACGTCTTCCGCCGCCGCCATGCCGGACCGGCGGCCGAACACCTGGATGTCCGGCATCGAACTGCCGCCCAGGCGGTTCGCGCCGTGTACGCCGCCCGCCGCTTCGCCCGAGACGAACAGCCCGGGTACACCGCTGCGACACCACGTATCCACGACTACTCCGCCCAGCGTATAGAGCGCGCTAGGCATCACCTGGATCGGCGCCTGCAGGCGCGCCTGCGCTTCACCATAATTTTCAAGCAGGCGCTTCACGTAGATCGGACGCTCTTTCAGAAAGGAATCAAACACCGCGGCATCGGGCACCATCAGGACACCGCCTTCCGGCGTGCCGCGACCTTCCAGAATCTCCAGCATGATCGCGCGTGCGAGCACGTCACGCGTGCTGCCTTCCTTGCGCACCGGATCGTGGCGCAGCGCGAACCGCTCGCCCTTGTTGTTCAGCAGGTGGGCGGCCTCCGCGTTCGGGTCCGTGTGGCGCTTTCCGTAGTGCGCGGGCTCGGTCAGGGTGTAGCCGCGCGCGCTCGGCGGGTAGACGAACGAAATCGGGATGAACTGCATGAACTCGATGTCCACCAGTTCGGCGCCCGCGCGCAGCGCGATGGCGATGCCATCGCCCGTATTGATCGCCGGGCCAGAACTGGTTTCATAGAGCTGCGAAGTGCCGCCGGTGGCGATGATCACCGCGCCGCTCGAGAAAAAGCGCCACACGCCGCGCGAGAGATCGATCGCCAGGCCACCGACGACGCGGCCGTCGTCGTCCTGGATCACGTCGGTGAGCATGTGAAAATCGCACACACGGATACCCCGCGCGTGCATCTGGTGCAGCATGACTTCCGTGATGCCGATCCCCTCGTCCACCGAACCCATGGAACGCACGAAGTTCCCGCCGCCGGTCATGGACAGGTAGTACTTGGACGGGTCGGTGCGGTCCCAGGCAAGGCCGTAGCCTTCGAGATCGAACGCGCGGTCCATCGCCTCGTCGGCCAGCACGCGCGCCATGCGGTAGTTGTTGATACCCACACCGGACTCGAGGGTGTCCGCGAAAAACGCGTCCGTACTGTCCTGCGGATTGAACCCCGACACCGCGTTGTAACGTCCGCCCGACATGCGCGTGTGATTGGCACGCCGCGGCCCCTTCGCGAGCAGGACCACGTTGGCGCCGGCGTCATGCGCGGCGATGGCGGCACGCATGCCGGCGGCGCCGCTGCCCGCGATCAGCACGTCCGCGTGCTCGATCGCCATTTCCGGTTGATTGATCACCACGTTCCGCTCCCGGTCCGGCTATCGGTTCTCGGTGACCTTGCCCTTGAGGGCAGCGTCGACCCAATCGTTCCCGTACAGGATCTCGAGCGGTTTCTTGCCGTCCCGGATGTCCTTAGCCTGCTGGTATTCCAT
>CAZXNF010000680.1:0-1819 GCA_964641785.1 uncultured Streptomycetaceae bacterium
TGATGGAAGTGATGCTCGAATGCCAGGCGATGATTGAGCCGCAGGCGCAAAAGCGTGGCATCCAAATGACCTTTCCCCAGTTCTACATCCCTTGCCTTGTCCATGCCGATCGGACCCGATTGAAGCAGATTCTCATCAACCTTCTTTCCAACGCGATCAAATACAACCGAGAGCAGGGGACGGTCGAGGTGAAGTACGCCGAGAGCACCCCGGGACGCATTCGTGTCAGCATCAAGGACACTGGCGCTGGATTGCCTCCGGAAAAGCTGGCGCAGTTGTTCCAGCCGTTCAACCGTCTCGGACAAGAGGTCGGCGGCCAGGAAGGCACAGGCATCGGTGTTGTGGTGGCCAAGCGACTGATCGAACTGATGGGTGGCGTCATCGGCGTGGAAAGCACCGTTGGAGTGGGAAGCGTGTTCTGGTTCGAACTTGATAGCCACGACTGAGTCACAATTTACCGCCGCCGCAGCCTCTCCGCTCGGGACGAGGAAAAAGCCGCCAACGTATTTGCGGGAGCTTTCCTCGTACCCCGGGATCATTTGCGGCGCGAAGTGGGCAAGCATCAATACTTCATGCGCCAGTATTTCCCGCCATACGGAGAAACTTCTAAATACAAGGCGCCACCATCAGCGAGACGATAGGCTTTTTGCTTCGGTTTTGCGTTAACGATCTGAGCTTCCCCCGAAATTTCGTCTTCCATGAGGAGGGGTTTAACCTCACCTGACTGGAAGGAGAAGGCGATGTTCAAGATACCGAAGCAGGAATATACGACGGAGTTCAAGCAAGGGGCGGTGGCGCGGGTCAACAGCGGGCAGGGCATAGCCGCAGTGGCCAAGGATCTGGGGCTCATCGAGCAGACGTTGCGCAACTGGGTAAAGGCCGCCAAGGCGGGCAAGCTCTGCGCCGCTGGCGGCAAGCCGGTGACCCCTGAGCAGATGGAGCTCTCGCGGGTGCGCGCCGAGAACGCGCGGCTCAGGATGGAGAACGAGATCCTAAAAAAGCCACGGCATACTTCGCGAAAGATGTGCTGTGAAGTACGCCTGGATCGACACGCAACGCAAAGCCTATCCGCTGCCCGCGATGTGCGGGACGCTCGCGGTGAGCATCGGCGGCTACCGGGCCTGGAAGCGCGGCGGCAGCCCGGACCGCAAGCGCCTGACCGACGTGCAGTTGCTCGCCCTGATTCAGGCCCTGCACCGGGAACTCAAGGGCGCCTACGGTTCCCCGCGGATGGTGCGCGAGCTTCGCGCCGGGGGCTTCTCGGCCAGCAAGCCGCGGGTCGAGCGGCTCATGCGCGAGAACGGCATCCAGGCGCGGCGTAAACGGCGCTATCGGGTGACCACCGACTCCCGGCACGGGCTGCCGGTGGCGCCCAATCGGCTCAATCGGGACTTCACGCCCGCAGCACCCAACCAGGCGTGGTCGGCCGACATCACCTACATCTGGACCGACGAGGGCTGGCTGTATCTGGCGGTCGTGCTGGACCTGTTCAACCGGGAGGTCATCGGCTGGTCGATCAAGGCGCGGATGACGGCGGAGATCGTGATGGATGCGCTGACGATGGCCTGGTTCCGCAGGAAGCCCGCGCCGGAGGTGCTCCACCACTCGGACCGGGGCAGCCAGTACGCCGGCGGCGCGTTCCAGGCGCAGTTGGCGCAATACGGCATGACCTGCTCAATGAGCCGGAAGGGGAACTGCTGGGACAACGCACCCACGGAGAGCTTCTTCAACAGCCTGAAGAACGAACGGGTGCATGCCCGGCGCTACGCCACGCGGGAGGCGGCCCGTGCCGATCTGTTCGAATACTTATTGGTCAACA
>CAZXNF010000681.1:0-1816 GCA_964641785.1 uncultured Streptomycetaceae bacterium
CTAGAACCAGCATCAAAGCTTCGCCAATAAAAGTGACCAGCAGCCCGATCAATTGCGCGACGAGAGCAGCTTCGCCCCGGGCAAACTCGCCTTGGTCAAGTTTCGCCTGCAGTTCGTTGCTGGCCTCCAAACTCCCGTCCGCCTTGATTTGCATCCCGCGCAGCCAGGGGACTTCGTCGCTGGCCAGCACCAGCGCGCGCGACAGGAGCGAGCGAAACCCGATGACGCCGATGAGTTTTCCGAGTGGCCCGCGCAGTTTTTCAAAGGCGCGGAAAGCCGCGGCATCTTTGGCGTCGGCAGAGTTCGCTGTCGCCTCGTAAGCCAGCAGTTGCCGGGCAAACGCTTTCAGCTCGGGTGAGGGGCGATCTGACATGCCTTAAATACCTGGGCGGGACGAAGTGGCAAATTATGGCACTACTCAAGGCTTCTGTCCGGTATCGCACAAAGTGCTACGAATGCCGCAAACCGTTCACGGTGAAGATCGGCACGATATTTGAGGCAAGCCATATTCCGATGAACGTATGGCTGAACAAATGGGGTCGGAGTCAGACTCTGACCCCATTTACTGCGCCTCGAATTGCAAGTTCACGACTAACGCCGTGACCGCCACAACGGCGGCTAGCACTCGCACCACCACAGCCTCGGTCTTGACATTGGCCCGGCCAGTCTTCACGTAGTAAAACGCAGCCGCAGGCGCCAAAACGGTGCTCCCGATAAAGGCCAGGAACACCTGCCCCATCGGCATCACCCGGTGGCCGTCGGCGGTCACCGGAGGGGCGATCAACACGGCGGCGCCGTAAACTGCCAGCCAAAGTGCCGACCATCCTGCCACGAACAAGACACCGCGAACAAACCAGATTGCCCCTCGCCAACGCGAGAATGAAGCGCCGACCGTAAGGGCTGCGACCGCCACCGCGACCGCCTGCGGGACTGGTTTGAAGTCCCCGACCACGAGACCCGTGGCAGCGAGGGACGCGCCGATCACGAAAGTTACGAGGATTGGGAAGGGCTTCATTCTGGCAGTATGGTTGGGAGGCGCCGCTGCGTCTACCCGGGAGAAAAGGAACGAGGTCTTGTTACGTAGCAATGCTAGATTGCAAGACCCCAACTTTGCACTTGCTCAGTTACGAGGATAGGTCTCATTTTGTCGACTGGAATCAAGTCATCCGCCAGAGCATTCGCGCTCGCGGCACTCTATCTGGCGTCCACGACGACTCAGGCCGCGGACGGTCCACCCGCGCGCCACGGCTCCGTCTGCGTCGGGCCGAACCTTGCCAAGGCCAACCACGCGGACTGGGTCGCGCGCATGTCGATCAAGATCAACACCGATGGACCGTTCGACTTCCGCAGCGTACCGAAGCTCGTCGTTCAGGGTCTCGCGCTCGACCAGACGCATCGCGTCCAGATCCTCTATGACGGCAAGGTCATGGAGTCCTGGACGCTGCGCTTCAAGGCCGAAGAAGGCGACACGCCGCGCGTGATGATCTGGCGTGCGGCGGGCACGTGGCGGATGGAGCGGACGCACTCCGATCGATGTGTCTTTCCCTGAGTGGAATTGCCAGCAGGCATCGTCAACGTGAGTGAATGATTCGCCATCTCTCCGCACCGGAAACTCGTTGAACGTCGCACCTTGCTGTTATTCCGAACGGAACTCGACCCCGGGGACTTGACCGCCATCCGGAGGACGGCGAATGGCGGCTACGTTCTGGGCAGCGACCGGTTCAGGGGCTGAACAAATGGGGTCGGAGTCAGACTCTGACCCGAATGGCACTTACTTAAGCAATATTTCGCAGATCCCCTCCCTTGCGCGTAGCGC
>CAZXNF010000682.1:0-1800 GCA_964641785.1 uncultured Streptomycetaceae bacterium
CTCCGTATCCACCTGCTGCCGGACTGGGAGACGCTGCCCTACGACGGCTTCTCCCCCCACAGCGATCTCGTCTCCGAACGGCTGGAAACGCTGTACCTGCTCTCGCAGCAGGCCTTCGATGTCGTCATCGCCGCCGCGAATACGGCGCTGCAGCGGCTGGCCCCGGCGGAATACCTCGCCGCGCGCACCTTCTTCTTCAAGCGTGGACAGAAGCTGCTGCTCGACGACCTGCGGCGGCAACTGGCGCTGGCCGGCTATTCGCACGTGATGCAGGTGGTCTCGCCCGGCGAGTTCTGCATCCGCGGCGGCATCATCGATCTCTTCCCCACCGGCAGCGCGGTGCCCTACCGCATCGACCTCGACGACGACACCATCGACGCGATCAAGAGCTTCGACGCGGACAGCCAGCGCACGATCTACCCGGTGCCGGAGGTGCGGCTGCTGCCCGCGCGCGAATTCCCGATGGACGAGGAAGGCCGCACGCGTTTCCGGCAGAGCTTCCGCACGCGCTTCGACGGCGATCCGTCGCGGGTGTCGCTCTACAAGGACGTCTCCAACGGCATCGCGCCGGCCGGCATCGAGTACTACCTGCCGCTGTTCCACACGCGCACCGCCACGCTGGCCGATTACCTGCCGCCAAACGCCACGGTGTGCCTGCACGGCGAAATCGAAGCCGCGGCGCGCGACTTCTGGACCGACACCGAAGCCCGTCACCAGATGCTGGACGGCAACCTGCTCCACCCGGTGCTGAAGCCCGCCGAACTCTTCATGCGGGCGGACGAGCTGTTCGGCGCGATCAAGGGCTACACGCGCGTCGAGATCGAGACCCCTTCCCCCTCTCAGGGGGAAGGCGGGGATGGGGGTCAGGGATCGACGACACGCCAGCACCATACCCTCACCCCAGCCCTCCCCCTTGCAGGGGGCGGGAGTGTAGAGGCGGCGCCGACCGCGCAACAAGATATGGCGCCGACCGCGCCGTTGCCGCTACTCGCCGTCGAACGCCGCGCCCAGGACCCGCTGCACCGCCTGCGCGAATTCACGGCGAACTTTCCGGGCCGCCTCCTGCTGCTCGCCGACAGCGCGGGCCGGCGCGAAACGATGCTCGAGTTCCTGCAGACCAACAACCTCAAGGCCGTCAATGTCTCCGGCTATGCCGATTTCCTTAGCGGCGACGCCAAGCTCGCGCTGGCTGTGGGGCCGCTCGCGGGCGGCTTCATCCTCACCCATGACGCGCTGGCCTGCATCACCGAGAACGAGCTCTACGCCGCGCACGCCCGCACCGGCGCCGGCAACCGCGAACGCCAGGCGTCGCCGAAGACCAACGATGCCGTATTGCGCGACCTCTCCGAGATCAAGTTCGGTGATCCGGTAGTGCACGAACAGCACGGCGTCGGCCGCTACCAGGGATTGACCGACCTCGACCTCGGCGAAGGCAAGACGGAGTTCCTGCTGCTCGTCTACGCCAGGAACGACAAGCTGTACGTCCCGGTCTCGCAACTGCACCTGATCAGCCGCTATACCGGCGGCCCGTCGGAGTCCGCGCCGCTGCACGCGCTGGGCAGCGGCGACTGGGACCGCGCCAAGCGCAAAGCGGCCCGGCAGGTGCGCGACACCGCCGCCGAGCTGTTGCTGCTGTATGCCAAGCGCGCCGCCCGCGAGGGCCATGCCTTTGGCCTGGAAGAACACGACTACGTCGCCTTCGCCGACGAATTTCCCTTCGACGAGACGGTGGATCAGGCCGCCGCCATCGGCGCGGTGCTGAAGGACCTGCAGTCCGGCAAGCCGATGGATCGCCTGATC
>CAZXNF010000683.1:0-1790 GCA_964641785.1 uncultured Streptomycetaceae bacterium
GCCGGTAACGACGCTGGCGCTGAACCAGCCGGACGCCAAGACCTGGCCCGCGCGGCTGGTCGTCTTTACCCTGAACACCGAAGCCGAGGCGCGCCAGGTGGCGCAGCTTGCCTTCCGCGACGGCCGCCGCCGCACGCTGACGGTCTCCGACGAGTCCGCCCTGTCGCGCCGCATCCAGCGCGCCTTCGCCGAGGAGCTCCAGCGCCAGGGCGGCGACGTCGCGGCCGACTTCCGCTACTCGGTGGATGCGCAGCGGCTCGCCCTGATCCGCCAGGAGGCCACGCCGAAACTCGCCGACAGCGTCTTCCTCGCGCTCGACACGGCGTCGGCGCGCGCGGTGCGGCCCCAGATCGACGCGGCGCTCCCGGTCTACGCAACGTCGCAGGCCAACCCGGGCCGCGGTGACCCGCTCGCGCGCCGCGACCTGGAAGGCGTGCGCTTCGTGGACATGCCGTGGCTGCTGTCGCCCCAGCACACCGCCGTCATGGTGTATCCGCGCCCGCGCACCGACGCCCTCGATCTCGAGCGCCTGTACGCGTTCGGCATCGACGCGGCGCGGCTCGCGCAACTGCTGCTGCGCGACCGCCGGGACGTGACGCTCGACGGCGTAACCGGCGCGCTGCGCATGACGCGCGACGGTCAGTTCACGCGCGAGCTCACCGCCGCGCAGTTCGAGGACGGCAACCTGAAGGTGCTGTCCGACCCTTCGCCATGAGCGGCGCGGGCGCGGAAGCCGAGGCCGCCGCCTGGCTCGAAGCGCGCGGGCTCACCGTGCGCGAGCGCAACTGGCGCTGCCGTTTCGGCGAACTCGACCTCATCTGCGAGGACGGCGGCACGCTCGTTTTCGTCGAAGTCCGCGCCCGCGCGCGCGCCGATTTCGGCGGCGCGGCGGGCAGCATCACCGCCGCCAAGCGCGCCCGCCTGACCGCCGCCGCACGGCAGTACCTTGCGCAACTGCCGCGCACCCCGCCGTGCCGCTTCGACTGCGTGCTGGTCAGCGGCGCCGACGGCCAGCACACGCTCGAATGGTTGCGGAACGCGTTTGACGCGGCCAGCTGAGGCAAGGCGAAGGCTGCCGCGGGTCGGTATGCGATAATTCCGGCCCAGCATGGACATGATCCGACGCATCAGCGAGAACTTTTCGGAGAGCGCGCACCTCAAACTCTCCAGCATGGACGCGCTCGCTCCCGTGATCGCCGCCGCGGCCCACCAGATGGTGACCTGCCTGAAGAACGACGGCAAAATCCTCGCCTGCGGCAACGGCGGGTCGGCCGCCGATGCCCAGCATTTCGCCGCTGAAATGCTCAACCGCTTCGAGATGGAGCGGCCGGGGCTCGCCGCGATGGCGCTGACCACCGACACCTCGACGCTGACCTCCATCGCCAACGACTACGACTTCAAACAGATTTTCTCCAAGCAAGTGCGCGCGCTGGGTCACACCGGCGACCTGCTGCTCGCCATCTCGACCAGCGGCAATTCGCCCAACGTGGTGGCGGCCATCGAGGCCGCGCACGAGGCGCGCATGACCGTGGTGGCCCTGACCGGCCGCAGCGGCGGGCGCATGGGCGAAGTCCTGCGCGAAGGCGACGTCAACATCTGCGTGCCGGCGCAAAGCACCGCGCGCATCCAGGAAGTCCACCTGCTCGCGCTGCATTGCCTGTGCGACGCCATTGATTGCACGCTACTGGGAGTCGAATGATGAACCTGCCCTGGTCTGTAGTCCGCCTGCTCGCCCTGCTCGCTCTCGCGCCCGTGTTCACCGGCTGCGCCGCCGTGGTCGTGGGCGGCGC
>CAZXNF010000684.1:0-1783 GCA_964641785.1 uncultured Streptomycetaceae bacterium
GATCAACAACACCATCGGCCAGGCGATGCTCGCGCGGCGCATGGGCAAGAAGCGGGTGATTGCCGAAACAGGCGCGGGCATGCACGGCGTGGCTACCGCGACGATCGCAGCGCGCTACGGCATGACCTGCGTGGTGTACATGGGCTCGGAGGACACCAAGCGCCAGGTCCAGAACGTGTACCGCATGAAGCTGCTCGGCGCTACGGTGGTGCCGGTCGAGTCGGGTTCGAAAACGCTCAAGGATGCGCTCAACGAAGCGATGCGCGACTGGGTGACCAACGTCGACGACACCTTCTACATCATCGGCACGGTGGCGGGGCCGCACCCGTACCCGATGATGGTGCGCGATTTCCAGAAAGTCATCGGCGAGGAATGCAAGGTGCAGATGCCCGAGCTGGCCGGGCGCCAGCCGGATGCGGTGATCGCGTGCGTCGGCGGCGGTTCGAACGCGATGGGCATCTTCTATCCGTACATTGAAGAAAAGGGCGTGCGCCTGATCGGCGTTGAAGCCGCGGGCGAAGGCCTCGATTCCGGCAAGCATGCGGCCTCCATCTGCGCGGGCAAGCCTGGCGTGCTGCACGGCAATCGCACGTATCTCCTGCAGGATGCGAACGGGCAGATCATGGAAACCCATTCGGTCTGCGCAGGGCTCGACTATCCCGGCGTGGGGCCAGAGCACGCGTGGCTAAGCGATTCCGGCCGCGCCGAATACGTTCCGGTCACGGATGACGAGGCGCTCAAGGCGTTTCACGACCTGTGCCACCTCGAAGGCATCATCCCGGCACTGGAGTCGGCCCATGCGCTTGCGTATGGGGCCAAGCTAGCCGCCACGCTGCCCAAAGACAAGATCCTGCTGGTGAACCTCTCGGGCCGTGGCGACAAGGACATGCACACCGTGGCGCAACGCTCGGGCCTGCAGCTCTGATGTCGCGCATCCCGGCGAAGTTCGAGGCGCTGCGCGCCGCGCGCAGGAAGGCGCTGATTCCCTACATTACGGCCGGCGATCCCGGGCCCGCCCTGACGGTCCCGCTCCTTCACGCGCTTGCCGGCGCGGGCTGCGACATTCTGGAGATCGGAGTGCCGTTCTCGGACCCGATGGCCGACGGCCCGGTGATCCAGCGCTCCTGCGAACGCGCGCTGAAGAAAGGCGTGGGCCTGAACGATGTGCTCGGCATGGTGAGCGAGTTCCGCACCAAGGACGCCGCGACGCCCATCGTGCTCATGGGCTATGCGAATCCGATTGAGGCCATGGGGGTGGAAGCGTTCGTCTCGGCCGCTGCGGCTGCCGGGGTTGATGGCGTAATCGTGGTCGATTACCCGCCGGAAGAGTGCGCGGATTTCGCGGCGCTCTGCGCGAAGAATGGAATCGACCAGATCTTCCTGCTCGCACCGACGTCAACCGACGCCCGTATCAAGGAAGTCGCGCGCGCAGGCAGCGGCTACCTCTATTACGTTTCGCTCAAGGGCGTGACCGGCGCGGGCCACATCGACACGTCGGCGGTCGCGGCGCACCTGCCGAAGATCCGGGCGGCTTCCAGGCTTCCGATCGGTGTCGGGTTCGGCATCCGCGATGCAGCGTCCGCAAAGGCGATTGCGGCCGTGGCAGACGCAGTGGTCATCGGCAGCCGGATCATCGAGGAAATCGAATCCGCCGGGCCCGAGCATGCCGTGCGGCGGGTGGCCGACCTGATCCGGCCGATCCGGGCGGCGCTGGATTCCTGACCAGGGAGGCGAAAGATGAGCTGGCTCCAGAAACTCCTTCCGCCAAAGATCAAGCGTGTCG
>CAZXNF010000685.1:0-1783 GCA_964641785.1 uncultured Streptomycetaceae bacterium
ACGCACGGGCGAGCGCACGGCACTGTTCATCACCCGGGGTTTCCGCGACCAGCTCCGCATCGGCTACCAGAACCGCCCGCGCATCTTCGACCGCCACATCGTCCTGCCGGAACTGCTGTATTCGGCCGTCTACGAGGTGCCCGAGCGGGTCACTGCGCAGGGCGAGATCCTGACGCTTCTTGACGAGGCGCAGGTTGCGCGCGATCTCGCGGCCGCCAAGGCTGATGGCATCCGCGCGATTGCGATTGTGCTCATGCACGGTTACCGCTACCCGGCGCACGAACAGCGGGTCGCCACGCTGGCCCGCGCCGCGGGCTTTACACAGGTGTCGGTGTCGCACGAAGTCTCGCCGCTGATGAAGCTCGTCTCGCGCGGCGACACCACGGTGGTGGACGCCTACCTCTCGCCCATCCTGCGGCGCTACGTGGACAAGGTCGCGGCTGATCTGCCCGGCGTACGGCTGATGTTCATGCAGTCCAGCGGCGGCCTGACCGATGCGCGCCTGTTCCAGGGCAAGGACTCCATCCTCTCCGGCCCCGCCGGCGGCATCGTCGGCGGCGAGCGCGCTGCGCTGGCCGCCGGCATCGGCAAGATCATCGGCTTCGACATGGGCGGCACCTCCACCGATGTCTGGCATTACGCCGGCGAGTTCGAGCGCGCCTTCGAGACGCTGGTGGCCGGCGTGCGCATGCGCGCGCCCATGATGGCGATCCATACGGTGGCCGCGGGCGGCGGCTCCATCCTGCACTTCGACGGTGCACGTCTGCGCGTTGGTCCCGACTCGGCAGGCGCAAATCCGGGGCCGGCCTGCTACCGGCGCGGCGGCCCGCTGACGGTGACCGACGCTAACGTGATGTTGGGCAAAGTGCAGCCAGCGTTCTTCCCTTCGGTCTTTGGCCCCAACGGCGACCAGCCGCTCGACGCAGCCGTTGTGCAGGTGAAGTTCGCGGCACTCTCCTCCGAGGTCAGCGCGAAGACCGGCCGCGATACGACACCCGAGGCGCTCGCAGAGGGCTTTCTGCGCATCGCGGTCGAGAACATGGCCAACGCGATCAAGAAGATTTCCGTGCAGCGCGGTTACGACGTCACGCAGTACACGCTGGGCTGCTTCGGCGGCGCGGCAGGCCAGCACGCCTGTCTCGTGGCCGACGCGCTCGGCATGACGCGCGTCTTCATCCACCCGCTCGCGGGCGTGCTGTCCGCCTACGGCATGGGACTCGCCGACATCACCGCCATGCGCAGCCGCGCGGTGGAACTGAAGCTGGCGGCGGACCACCTGCCCGCGCTGAACGCTGCGCTGGATGCACTCGCCGCCAGCGCGCAGGCCGAAGTCGCCAGTCAGGGCATTCCGGCCGCCGCCATCGCTGTCCACCGGCGCGCGCACCTGCGCTACGAAGGCACGGACACCGCGCTGGTGGTGACCGCCGGCGATGCCGCCGCCATGCAGCGCGCCTTCGAGGCCGACTACCTGCAGCGCTACAGCTTCCTGATGCCGGACCGCGCGCTGATCATCGAGGCCGCCTCCGCGGAAGCCGTCGGGAACACGGAAGCCGCGACCCCCACCCTAACCCTCCCCCAGACAGGGGGAGGGAACAGAAAGACCACTTTCCCCTCGCACGGGGAAGGCCAGGATGGGGGTCAGGCGCATCCTGTAGCCACCGTTCAAACCTATATGGCCGGCGAGCACCACGCGACACCCGTTTATCAGCGGGAGACGCTGCCCGCGGGCGCTGCGATCGCCGGTCCCGCCATCATCGCCGAGCGCAACAGCACCACCCTGATC
>CAZXNF010000686.1:0-1779 GCA_964641785.1 uncultured Streptomycetaceae bacterium
GGCATGCAGGAAATGCTCGCGCCCACCGGCGCGCTGATCGGCCAGGGCCTGGGCGAATCGGTCGGCCTCATCACCGACGGCCGCTTCTCGGGCGGCACCTGGGGCATGGTGGTCGGGCATGTGGCCCCGGAGGCTTTTGAAGGCGGCACGATCGCGCTGGTGAAGAACGGCGACTCGATCACCATCGATTCGCTGAAGCGCGTGATCCAGTTGAACGTGCCGGTGAAGGAAATTGCCGCGCGCCGGAAAAAATGGAAGCAGCCCAAGCCGCGTTACACGCGCGGCGTGCTGGCGAAGTTCACGAAACTGGTGTCGACAGCGAGCAAGGGGGCGGTCACCGACTGACGCGCCCATGCCTCCGCATCTCGTTACTGCCGCCTGGTCGACCTGGAGCGCGATCAATCTGCGTTCGCCCGCGGGCGAAACGCCGCCCGCGATCCCGGAAGCGGTGGTGAAAATCGGCATCCGCGTCCCGGAGAACGCGCGCACGGCAGAATCGCTCGGTGCGGAACGCGAAGGCACCGGCATCGTCGTCAGCGCCGACGGCCTGATCCTGACCATCGGCTACCTGATCCTCGAGGCCGCCTCCATCCTGATCGTGACCCAGGACGGGCGCGTGTTTCCGGCGCAGGTCGCCGGTTTCGACCACGCAACCGGCTTCGGGCTCCTGCGTGTCGCCCAACCGCTGGGCTGCCGTCCGCTCGTCTTTGGCGACACCGCCGGGGTGCGCGAACTGCACAGCGCCACCATCGCGACGCACGAAGCCGCCGGCGGCGCGACTCGCGCCTGCGTGGTGGCGCGCCGACCCTTTACCGGCTGGTGGGAATACGCGCTCGAATCGGCGATCTTCACCGCACCCGCGCGCGGCAATCACAGCGGCGCGGCCCTGCTGGACGCCCGCGGTCGCCTGGCCGGCGTAGGTTCGCTGTGGGTCAGCGACGCACTGGATGCCGGCGCGGCCTTTCCCGGCAACATGTTCGTGCCGATCGATCTGCTGCCGCCCATCCTCGACGACCTCGTGACGCTCGGCCGCCGCCGCGGACCCGCCCGCCCTTGGCTCGGTTTGTACTCGGAGGAAGTGCGCAGCCACGTCGTGGTCACGCAGGTGCTACACGAATCGCCGGCCGCCGAGGCCGGCGTGCAGCGCGGCGATGTGATCCTCGGCGTCGGCCGCGAAGCCATCGGCGACCAGCACGAGTTCTACCGCGCGGTATGGGCGAGCGGCGAAGCGGGCGTCGAGTTGTCTCTCAAACTGCTGCGCGACAAGCACGTGCGCGATGTCATGATCCGCACTTCCGACCGCCTCGACTACCTGCGGCCTTGGGCGGAGACTTTCTCGTGACGGTTCCCGGCCGGGGGGTCGCTTGACCCGTGGCGCCGGCGCGCTGCTCGCGGCGATAAGCCTCGCCACGGCAGGCGGCGTCGAAGCCGCGGCACCCCCTCCGGGCGAGGCGACTTACCAGACCGCTTGCGCGAGCTGCCATGACGGCGGCACGGCCGGCGCCCCCCGGCTGGGCGACCGTGCGGCCTGGGCCCCACGCCTGAAGCAGGGCATGGATGTCCTCTACCGGGTGGGCCTGAACGGCAAACCCGGCACGGCCATGGTCGCGAAGGGCGGCTACGCCCGCCTGAGCGACGCGGAGGTCCGGGCGGCCGTGGATTTCATGGCCGCCGGCGCACGCTGAACCGGCTCAGCGCACGTAGAAAATTGACAAGGCGGACAGGCAGTCCCGACAATAGCCCGGTCATCCGTGCGCCGTCGCCGGCGCAGCCCGTACC
>CAZXNF010000687.1:0-1776 GCA_964641785.1 uncultured Streptomycetaceae bacterium
TCCTGCTCGACGCAGCCCGCGGCGAGGTTGACGTGCTTCAGCTTCATCGAGGCAATGGCACTGTCCCGCGCTCCGGTCAGTAGCGTGAACGCGACGAGGGCGCGGTCGCGGCGCTGGATCGCGCTCTCGGCCGGCATCATGGCGATGACGTGCTTCACCTGTTCCACGGTCGGCCCCACCTGTTCGCGCCTGGCCGTGGCCACGCGCACGTCCTTTTCCGACAGGTTGAAATAGTCCGCATCGGAATACTGAAGGCGCGACTTGTAGCCCGGTTGCCCCGCGAGCCAGTGGAAGAAACGTTTGACGTGCGCAAGCGTCGCGTTCAGGGTCGCCTTGCTGAGCTTCTCGCCGGATCGTTGCCCCTTTTGCTCGGCCAGGTGTTTCTTGAACGCGATGGCCTGCTCGAAGTGAAACGCCCTGAAATCCCGGTGCCGGGTATCGGCCTCGAAGCGCGCCAAAGCCTTGGCCACGGCGTCCACCGTCGGCTCGCTGTGGCGCTTGGCTTCCTTCAGATAAGCGAAGTAGCGGCGCTTGATCCGTTCGTTGTCGGCGTTGTGCGTTGTCATGGTCTGCTGCTCCCTATCTCAAGTCACTGTTCACGGAGGGCTCGGCGCTCTCGTCTATGTGTGGCAGTGCCTGCGGCAGCGTGATGTCCAATTTGCCGCGAACCTGCGCCAGCTTGGTCAGGTTGACGCGCCGGTACATGATCGTTTCGCAATCCGCGCACATCGCAATCAGGTTGCCTTGGGTCGCGGTCAGGGGCTGATAGTCGGCCATGGCACCCGCCGCCGCTTTCGGTGCGCGGCATCCGAAGCAATAGAGTTCCCCCGGCTGGCAGGCCCGTTTGTTTTTCACCCGCCGCGCACGCAGGAAGGCAACCAGGTCGGCCCCGAGGATCAGCATCGGGCGCCGGCCATCGCTGGTCGGGAGTCCCCGCTTGACCCACTCCCGCACGGTATTGCGGTGAACGCCAAACACGCCGGCGACTTCTTCCACGGTGTAGTTCCGGTGGATCTTGGCGAGGCGCGGGTTCGGGTGACGCTTACTCATGGATCTGCTCGGCCACGCCGCTCATTCGCCGCGACTGGCGCGGGCATAGGCTTGGGCGTCGTCCGCTGCGCCGCCGCCACTTTGCGCACCCGGTCCGCCGGAAACCGATGAAACCGGCGAAACCAACGCAGGCGATTCCACCTGCCAGGCTTCCGCCGACCGGTTGCCGCTGGCCCGCACAAAGCGGCGGCCCTCGACGATGCGCCCGGCATGTCGCCTGATCCACCATCCCAGCCTGCGCCGATTGATTTCGCCGCGTTCATCGGCAATGTCGTGCAGCACTTCCCGCAGTTCCGCGTGCTCGTCACCGTATGCCGATACCCGAACCGCATCGCGCACCATCGCCGCCGTTTTGCCGAATGCCGATTGCCATGCAGTCAGCAGGCGGCCCAGCGTTTCACGGTCCGGGTCTTCCGCCATCGCCTCGAACACGGATTCCGTCGCGTCGGCGAGACCCAGCCAGAGCAATGGTTGGCGGCACAAGGCGGACCAGTCGCGGTAACCCGCCATCGACTTGCAATCGGCCTTCGGCCTGCCGGACACGATCCAGGCCCGCACGATGGTCAATGCCGCAGCGACATAGCGGCCACGCTCGCGCAGTACGTCGCGCACCAGCTCCGGCCGTGTGAAACTTCGCGCCGCCGGTATTTCGCATTCGGGCGACAGGTGGATCGTGATGCAGCGCCGGGTCATGTCCTGCACCGGCCCCACGTTGTTGCCGCTGGA
>CAZXNF010000688.1:0-1776 GCA_964641785.1 uncultured Streptomycetaceae bacterium
CTCAAGAGGGGGGGCTGCGGCGGGTGAGGGAGTAGGCGGGTTTGTTAAGATGCACCAGGCAATTCCCGAAGCGCCTGGCCGGCAGCGATTTTAGCCGATGGGCGCCGCTTCCCGGTTCTTTCATCCGTTCATCCCTCCCCGTGCGCCAGCTCGTACTCGACATCGCTCCTCCCGCCGCGCCCGCATTCGCCAATTTCGTGGCTGGCGCCAACCGCGAGGGCTACTCCGCGGTCGAAGGCCTGGCGGCGGGTACGGGCATCGAGCCGCGTATTTACCTGTGGGGCGAGTCCGGCAGCGGCAAGAGCCACCTGCTGCGGGCGGCGGTGGCCGCGGCCGGCACCGGTGCTGCCTATGTGGCGGCTGGCGCCGCGTTGCCCGCGTCGGAAACAGTGCCGGCCGGCGCGCTGCTGGCCGTGGACGATGCGGACCGCCTTGATGCCGAGGCGCAGATCGCGTTGTTCAGTCTCAGTAACGCCGCCGCGGCCGGGCAACTCCGTCTGCTGGTCGCTGGCGCGCACGCGCCGGCGCACCTGCGGCTGCGCCCCGACCTCGCCACGCGGCTGGGTGCTGCGCTGGTGTTCCGGCTGCAGCCGCTGACCGACGAGGAAAAGGCCGATGCCCTGCGGCGGCACGCGCAGACACGTGGCCTGCGCTTGTCCGACGAGGCCATCGGCTACCTGCTCGTCCACGCGCGACGCGATCTGCCGTCGCTGCTCGTGCTGCTGGACGCGCTGGACCGCTACTCGCTGGCCGCCAAGCGCGCGGTCACGGTACCGCTGATCCGCGAAGTGCTGCAGCCGGACCTCGCGCCGCGGGGCTGACGCCGCCTTGGGTATACTCGCGCGCTTTCCGTTGCCGCCATGCGCCTTGCCCTTTTCGACCTCGACAACACCCTGCTCGCCGGCGACTCGGACTACGAGTGGGCGCAGTTCCTGATCGACCGCGGCATTCTCGAACGCGCGACTTACGAGGCGAAGAACGACGCCTTCTACGCCGACTACAAGCGCGGCGCCCTCGACATTTACGCCTTTCTCGACTTCCAGCTCGCCCCGCTGGCGCGCTATCCGCGCGCAGAGCTCGATCGCTGGCACGCGGCATTCATGGCCGAGCGCATCGCGCCGCTGATCCGGCCCCAGGCGAAGGCGCTGGTCGCTCGCCATACCGGCGCGGGGGACCTTGCCGCCGTCATCACCGCCACCAATCGCTTCGTCACCGGGCCGATCGCGCGGGCCTTCGGCGTCCCCCACCTGATCGCGACCGAAATCGAGGAGGCCGACGGGCGCTTCACCGGGCGTCCGTCGGGCACGCCGTGCTTCCGCGAAGGCAAGATCACCCGGCTCAACGAATGGCTGG
Organism: uncultured Streptomycetaceae bacterium; assembly: GCA_964641785.1. Taxonomy (GTDB): domain Bacteria; phylum Pseudomonadota; class Gammaproteobacteria; order Burkholderiales; family SG8-41; genus CAZXNF01. The sequence goes on from CAZXNF010000688.1 coordinate 1,354, forward strand.
CCACGCAGGGCCGCCGGCTGGCGGATTTCGAGACCAGCGTGTTCTACAGCGATTCGCAGAACGACCTGCCCTTGCTGTCCGCCGTCACCGAACCCGTGGCGGTCGATCCCGACCCCGTCCTGGCGGACCACGCCCGGCGGCAGGGCTGGCGCACGCTGAGCCTGGCCTGAGGCTGCGCACGGCTATAATCGCGGCCAGAATATGATCCACGCATGATCAAGAAATTCATCGACCGCGTATTTTCCGGCCGCCTCTTCCGCTCCGGTTCCGCCGAGCCGGTGGTCATCCCGGCGGGCCGGCACCACATCCCGCGCAACCATATTTCCCGCTGCGCGCTGCGCACCGTCGAAACGCTGCAGGAAGAGGGCTTCCAGGCCTACATCGTTGGCGGCGCGGTGCGCAGCGCGCAGCGGGAAATATGGT
>CAZXNF010000689.1:0-1765 GCA_964641785.1 uncultured Streptomycetaceae bacterium
ACGAGGCGACGGTGGGATTGGACGACCAAGGCGCGGCTGGTGTCGGCGTCGTTTGTGGCGGGATCGAGCGTTGCGGCTGTGGCTCGCTCGCAGGGGCTGAGCGTGGCCCCCCCCCGTGCCAATGAAACGTGCGCCACTTTCCCTGTAGAGATTAGTGGGCAACGAGGTAGCGATGACGATCGATCGACAGCTCAAAGTCCCGGTTCATGAAGCCAACGGTCTTGCCGATGCCGGCGCATCGGAAAGAGCCCGCAGGGCGACTGCAGATGCGGCGGCATCGGCGGCGAAAACTTTGCCCCCCGGCGCCGGCATGGAAGTGGTGGCGCGCGCTGGGCGGCGGGTGTTTTCGAAGGCCGACAAGCAGCGCATTCTGCAGGCCGCCGATCGCTGTAGCAGGCCCGGCGAGCTCGGCGCCCTGATGCGTCGCGAAGGCGTGTACTCGTCGAGCCTGAGCACCTGGCGACGGCAGCGCAAGGCGGCGGAGCTGGGCGCGCTGTCGGCCCAGAAGCGCGGCCCCAAACCCGCCCCCGATCGCGATCAGATGCTGCAGATCGCCCAGCTCACGCGTGACAACGACAGGCTCAAGAGCAGGCTCGATAAAGCCCTGCTCGTGATCGAGGTCCAAAAAAAAGTCGCGGCCTTGCTGGGACATCCACTCGACGACAATGGCGAGACCACGTGATCGCCGGCGTGCATGAACTCACGCCGGTTGTCGGCAACGCAGCTGCCTGCCGTGCCCTGGGCCTGTGGCGCGGCACGTTCGCTCGGCGCCAGGCACGCCTGCGACGCGCCGCGGTGTTCGGACCACCGGCGCCGCGCCCGCTGCCGCCGCGTCCGCCACTGGCGCTGACATCGTGCGAGCAACAAGCGGTTCTCGACATCCTCAACGGCCAGCGCTTCGCCGACACGGCGCCGGCAGCGGTGCATGCCACGCTGCTCGACGAAGGCAGCTACTTCGCTTCGGTGCGCACGATGTACCGGTTGCTGGCGGCCAACGGTGCGTGCCGCGAACGCCGTGACCAGCGCCGTCATGCGACCTACAGCAAACCCGAACTGCTGGCCACGGCGCCCAACCAGGTCTGGTCGTGGGACATCACCAAGCTCAAGGGGCCGGCCAAATGGACCGCCTTCCACCTCTACGTGATCCTCGACATCTTCAGCCGTCATGTCGTCGGCTGGATGGTCGCTCCGCGCGAAAGCGCCGAATTGGCCGAGCAGCTGATCGCCCAGACCGTGGCCAGGCACGACATCGAACCGGGCACGCTGACGCTGCACGCCGATCGCGGCACCAGCATGCGATCCAAGCCCGTGGCGGCCCTGCTGGTGGATCTCGATATCGTCAAGAGCCACAGCCGGCCTTACGTCTCGGATGACAACCCGTTCTCCGAAGCGCAGTTCAAAACCTTGAAGTACCGCCCCGACTTCCCGGCACGCTTCGGCTGCATCGAGGATGCGCGCGCTCATTGCCAGGCATTCTTCGCCTGGTACAACACCGCCCACCGTCACTCCGGCATCGCCTACATGACGCCCCACAGCGTCCACTACGGTCACGCCGACGCACTGTTCATCACGCGCCAGACCACGCTCGATGCTGCTTTCCGCAGCCACCCCAACCGCTTCAAAGGCAGAAATCCTCGACCGCAGAAATTGCCCGAAGCCGTCTGGATAAACCCGCCCGTCCAAGTCCAGATCACCCCGCAGCAGCCGCAGAATTACTCACTAAACTCATGACGACGAGAGGCGCAAAGCCATTGACACGTTCCGG
>CAZXNF010000690.1:0-1319 GCA_964641785.1 uncultured Streptomycetaceae bacterium
CGGCGATCATCGCCCGCGAGCTCGGCATTCCCGCGGTCGCCGGCTGCGGCGACGCCACGCAGACACTGAAGGACGGCAAGCCGGTCACCGTATCCTGCGCGGAAGGTGACACCGGCAACATCTACAAGGGCATCCTTGAGGTGGAGGTCATCGATCTGGCGCTGGACCGCATGCCGAAGGCGCCGGTCAAGATCACCATGAACGTCGGCAATCCGGAACTCGCCTTCGAGTTCCAGCGCCTGCCCAACGACGGCGTCGGACTCGCCCGGCTGGAGTTCATCATCGCCCGCATGATCGGCGTGCACCCCAAGGCCATCCTGGCCTATCCGGACCTGCCGCCCGATCTCAAGCTCGCGGTTGAAAGCCACGCCGCGGGCTACAAGGATCCGGTCTCGTTCTACGTCGACAAGATCGTCGAGGGCGTTTCAACGCTGGGCGCTGCTTTCTGGCCCAAGCCCGTGATCGTGCGCCTGTCCGACTTCAAGTCGAACGAGTATTCGAGTCTGACCGGCGGCACCAAGTACGAGCCGCACGAAGAAAATCCCATGCTGGGCTTTCGCGGCGCTTCGCGCTACATCTCGCCCGCTTTCCGCGACTGCTTCGAGCTGGAATGCCGCGCGATGAAGATCGTGCGCGACGAGATGGGGTTGACCAACATCGAGATCATGGTGCCCTTCGTGCGCACCGTGGACGAGGCGCGGCAGGTGCTGGCGCTGCTGGAGCAGCACGGGCTGAAACGCGGGCAGAACGGCCTGCGCATCGTGATGATGTGCGAGGTACCCTCGAATGCCATCCTCGCCGACCAGTTCCTGGAGCACTTCGACGGCTTCTCGATCGGTTCCAACGACATGACGCAGCTGACGCTCGCGCTCGATCGCGACTCCGGCATCGTCGCCGAGGGCTTCGACGAGCGAGATCCGGCGGTGAAGTACATGCTGCACCTCGCAATCCAGGCCTGCCGGCGGGCCGGCAAGTACGTCGGCATCTGCGGACAAGGCCCGTCCGATCACCCGGACCTCGCGAAATGGCTGATGGAGGAGGGCATCGAAAGCCTCTCGCTCAACCCGGACACGGTGGTGGAGACCTGGCTGTATCTGGCCCGCGAGGCCCAGGCCGCGAAGCCGGCCTGAGTCGCCTTGGAAGCGGCCGCAGCCACTATTTCCGCATTGAGGGAGGCGGGGCTTTTGCGCTAGAATTCGAAAACGGTATGAAGCGATGAAATGACCAAATACATCTTTGTCACTGGTGGCGTCGTATCCTCCCTTGGCAAAGGCATCGCTGCCGCCTCGCTGGCTGCCATCCTGGAGTCCCGCGGCGTC
>CAZXNF010000690.1:1329-1754 GCA_964641785.1 uncultured Streptomycetaceae bacterium
TCCGGGCACCATGAGTCCCTTCCAGCACGGCGAGGTCTTCGTCACCGAGGACGGTGCCGAGACCGACCTCGACCTCGGCCACTACGAACGCTTCGTCAAATCCAAGATGACGAAGCGCAACAACTTCACCACGGGCCAGATCTACGAGAGCGTCATCCGCAAGGAACGGCGCGGCGATTATCTTGGCGGCACCGTGCAGGTCATTCCGCACATCACGGACGAGATCAAGGCCTTCATCCGCCGCGGCGCGGGCGACGCCGAGGTCGCGGTCGTGGAAGTCGGCGGGACGGTGGGCGACATCGAGTCATTGCCCTTCCTGGAGGCCATCCGCCAGATGGCGATCGAACTCGGGCGTGGCAACTTCTGCTTCATCCACCTGACGCTGGTGCCGTACATCAAGTCCGCCGGCGAGATCAAGACCAAGC
>CAZXNF010000691.1:0-1753 GCA_964641785.1 uncultured Streptomycetaceae bacterium
GCCGACCGCGAAGACCTCGACGGCTGGATCGCGAAGTTTTCGAAATTTCCCAAGGTCCAGTTGATCGATCTCGATGCCGCGATGTCGCGTGGCAATAACGACGCGCTGGTGGCCGTGATTGCGTCGCAGCTGCCCTGCCGCGTGGGCGGCGGCGTTCGCAGCGTGCGGCGGGCCGAAGAGTTGCTGGCCGCCGGCGCGCAGGGCGTGATCGCCGGCTCCGGATTGTTCCGGCCCGGAGACGGCACCGACCTGTCGCAGATGATCGACCACGACTTCGCGCGCGCGCTGGCCGACACCGTCGGCAGGCATCGGTTGATCGCCGCGGTCGACTCGCGCGGCGGCCACGTGTGCATCCACGGCTGGAAGACGGTGTTGCCGCTGACCGCCGTGCAGGCGGTGCAGTTGCTCGAGGGCTACTGCGACGAGTTTCTCTACACCCACGTGGATAAGGAAGGCCTGATGCAGGGCACCGACATGGCTGCGATCACCGCTGTGGCCAAGGCCACCGAGCGCAAGATCACCGCCGCCGGCGGCATCACGACCCGCGCCGAGATCGACGCCCTCCACGCCCAGGGCATCGACGCCGTCGTCGGCATGGCCATCTACACGGGGTCGCTCGCCCTCGACTAGGCCGCGAAAGGACAGCCACAGATTGGGCGCCGGTTGAAACCAAGGGTGGTTGTTCCGAGCCGGACGCGGGTTCAACTCCCGCCGCCTCCACGAACCTTCGCGCTTATTAAGGCGAAGGCACTCACTAAATAGTGCTAAAATACCCTTATAAAGTGCGTCTTTACGTATTTTTAGATCATTTATTATACCAGCATATGTCATAATACGCATATTAAATGCGTATCTCAGCAACATACAGACAGTCCGGGTCGTCTGCCGAGTTCTTCGACTCCACGCCTGTGTTTACCCGGGCCGAGTTCGAAGCCGCTCGTGCTGCAACCGCCCAGCGGAGCCCACGGACAACCGATAGTCTTCTGCGCCGGTACGTCGCTGACGGACGCCTGGTGCGGGTTCGGGGCGGCGTGTACGCGGTCGTGCCACGCGGCGCGGACGCCGTTACGACACCAGTCGATCCCTACCTCGTGGCCACGAAGCTGTCGCCAGATGCCACCCTCGCCTACCACGCCGCTTTGCAGTTCTGGGGCAAGGCGTATTCGGTATGGCAGCGCTTCCACTTCCTGACTGAATCGAGCACCCGAGCCTTTGAATTCAGAGGACTTGAGTTCGTGCCCGTTAAAGTGCCAATCCCGCTGCGAGGCCTTCCCCCTGCCGATCTCCAGGTTACGGAGCAGCGCCATGGCGGCGGGACCGTGCGCGTCACGACGCTGGAGCGCACGATGGTCGACGTGCTCGATACGCCTGCGAACGCCGGGGGGTGGGAGGAGATCTGGCGTTCCCTCGAGATGATTGAGTTTTTCGATCTCGATGCGGTCATCTCGTACACCTCGAAGCGTGGGTCGGCACTCACGGCCGCCCGCGTCGGGTTCTTTCTGGATCAGCATCGCGAGACGTTGATGGTCGAGGAGAGTCACTTGGAGCGGCTGCGCAAGCTCCGGCCCCGGCAGCCTCGGTATCTGGACGCTCGGCGTAAGCCCGGGAAACTCGTGACGTCCTGGAATCTCATCGTTCCGGGCGAAGTCCTCGATCGCACCTGGGCGGAGGTGGCATGAGGCTCACCGCGAACGAGCTCGCCCGCGAGGCGGCCGCCACCGGCTTCCAGACCGAACCGCTCGAGAAGGTGATC
>CAZXNF010000692.1:0-1753 GCA_964641785.1 uncultured Streptomycetaceae bacterium
GCCTACGACACCTCCGGCCAGCATCCGAGCGTCGGCTTCGACAACCGCGCGGCGGGCGACGTCGGCCAGCGTCATGGCCTGGCCCTGGGGCGGGCGCGGGTCGTTCATGCGGGGCGGTCCCGGGGAAAGCGGCCGGGCGGTCCCGGCCGCGGCCCGCTCAGCGGTACTGCTTCGCGCTGTACTTGCGGTACTTGGCGAGCAACCGATGCGGCGGCTTGAAGGCGTCGCGCCGGAAGGGATCGCCCAGTTCCTGGGTGAGCATCAGGTTCACCACCGTTGGCTTGTTGGACTTCACCGCCGCCTTCATGGCGTCGCCGATTTCGTCCACGTGGTCCACGGTGATGCCGCTGGCGCCCATGGCCTCCGCAACGTCCGCGAAGTTGGGGTTCTCCAGATTGGTGCCGAGGAAGCGGTTGTCGAAGTAGTCCACCTGGTTCTTCTTCTCCGCGCCCCACTGGCCGTTGTTGAAGACCACCGCCACGACCGGAATGTTTTCGCGCACGCAGGTCATCACCTCGGCCAGGCTCATTCCCCAGGCACCGTCGCCGACGTAGGCGATCGCCGGCCGGTCGGGCCGACCCACTTTCGCGCCCATTGCCGCGGGAAAGGAATAGCCGCAGTTGCCGAAGCTCATCGCGGCCAGGAAGGACGGTGCCATGTCGAAGTTGAGGTAGCTGTTGGCCACCGAGCACACGTTACCGATGTCGGTGGAGACCATCGCGTTCTTCGGCAGCGACTTCGCCAGCGCGGCCAGCGCCTGGCGCGGGCCGATGCGGCCCTTCGCGTTCGGCGACGGCCATTTTTCCAGTTCCTGCACCCAGGCTTCCTTTTCCTTGCGCACGTCGCCGAGGCGCGCCTTGTTCGGCGGCATCTTGCCAAGGCCTTTCAACCGGCCCAGCAAGGCGAGCGCGGCGAGCTTGGCGTCGCCGACGATGCCGATGGACACTTTCTTGACCAGTCCGATCATGCGCGGATCGGCATCGACCTGGATGATCTTCGCGTGCTTCGGCCAGTAGTCTAGGCCGTGCTGCGGCAGCGTGCCGAAGGGTCCCAGCCGCGAACCCAGCGCCAGCACCACGTCGGCCCTGGCGATGATGTTCATCGCCGCTTTGGAGCCCTGGTAGCCGAGCGGGCCGCAGGCGAGCGCGTGCGAAACCGGGAAGGAATCGTTGTGCAGGTAGGAACTGACGACGGGGGCGGTCAGGTATTCGGCGAGTGCTACGCACTCCTTGATGCCGTTCGCCATGACCACGCCGCCGCCTGAGAGGATGACCGGGAACTTCGCCTTCGCCAGCAGCCGCGCCGCCGCGTCCAGCGACTCCGGACCACCGGGGCCGCGCTCGATGCGCTGCGGCTGCGGGATCTCGTATTCGCCTTCGCCGTAGAAGTAGTCGCGCGGGATGTTGATCTGCACCGGGCCGCGCTCGGCCATCGCGTAATCGAAGGCGCGCGAGGTGAGTTCCGCAATGCGCAGCGGGGAATTCACGTGCACCTGCCACTTGGTGATCTTGGAGAAGATCGGCAGTTGCTCCGTTTCCTGGAAGCCGCCCAGCCCCATCGTCAACGAACCGGATTCCGGCGTGATGCACACCACCGGCGAATGCGCCCAATAAGCGGCCGCGATGCCGGTCACGAAGTTGGTGATGCCGGGGCCGTTCTGCGCGATGCAGACCCCGTGCTTGCCCGTCACGCGCGAGTAGCCGTCGGCCATGTGCGCGGCGTTCTGCTCGTGCGCCACCGACAGGAAGCGGAT
>CAZXNF010000693.1:0-1334 GCA_964641785.1 uncultured Streptomycetaceae bacterium
GTTCTCGGGCTTCGAGCACGCCCATGTCGTGCTCGGTGGCGAGAGCTTTGTCGCGCTGGCCGAAGGTCTGCAGAATGCGCTGTGGGCGCTCGGCGGCGCGCCGCACGAGCATCGCAGCGACAGCCTCTCGGCGGCATTCCGCAACCTGGACCGCGACGCTCAGGCGGATCTGACGCAGCGCTATCAGGAACTGATGCGCCATTACGCCATGAGACCGACCCGGAACAACCTGGGCGTCGCACACGAGAATGGCGCCATCGAGAGTTCGCACGGTCATCTCAAGAAGACCCTGGAGGACGCCCTGCTGCTGCGTGGCAGCCGAGACTTCGATGACCTGGATGCCCTACCGCCGCTTCGTCGACGAGATCGTTGGCCGACGCAATGCCAACAATCGCAAACGCATCGAGCTGGAGCGGCCGATGCTCGTGGCGCTCCCCAGGCGCCGGACGGCCGATTACGAGGAGAAGATCGTCACCGTCACGTCGAGCGGCGGCTTCATCCTGCGCCGCGTCTTCTACACCGCGCCATCGCGGCTGATCGGCCATCGCCTGCGCGTGCGGCTGTACGATGACCGGCTCGAGTGCTTCCTCGGCGCAACACCGATGATGACGCTGCGGCGTGGACGGCCGGTATCGCAGAGCAAGGGCGGTCACGTCGTCGACTACCGGCACGTGATCCACGCGTTGCGCAAGAAGCCGATGGCGCTCAACAATCTGGTCTACCGCGATCAGTTGTTCCCACGCCCAGCCTATGCACGCGCCTTCGAGGCCTTGCACCGCAGCGTGGGCGACAAGCGCGCATGCAAGTTGACCGTCGAGTTGCTGGCGCTCGCCCATGATCGCGGCTGCGAGGCCGAGTTGGCAGGGTTGGTCGACGCACAACTCGATGCGGGCGGGTTGCCGGATCTGGCGCTATTGCGCGAGCGGTTCGCGCCAAACCCGGCATCCCTACCGATGATCGAGGTGGCGTTCGTAGCGCTCAGCAGCTACGACGAACTCGCGACTGTCGATGCCGTCAAACCAGCCTCCAACCTGGAGGTCGTGGCATGACGAAGACCACCACCGTCGATGGCGCGCGCGTCGAGCTCTTGCTGAGCGAGTTGCGCTTGCCGGGCATCAAGCTGATGTGGGCCAGGCTGGCCGAGCAATCCGACAAGGAAGGCTGGCCGGCGGCCCGCTTCCTGGCGGCGCTCGCCGAACACGAGATGACCGACCGTGGCCGACGGCGCATCGAACGCCACCTCGTCGAGGCGCGCCTGCCCGCCGGCAAGACGCTCGCCACGTTCGACTTCGCGGCCGTACCAATGGTCTCGATGCTCATGATTCATCGTACAC
>CAZXNF010000693.1:1344-1753 GCA_964641785.1 uncultured Streptomycetaceae bacterium
CATCAAATCGGATTGCCTGGGCGGCTTCGTCGGAATCGGCACCGCGACGCCTGGTTGGGCAAGGGCGCCAACATCCTGCTCTTCGGGCCGCCTGGCGGCGGCAAGAGCCATCTGTCGGCAGCGCTCGGCCTCGCCCTGGTCGAGAATGGCTGGCGCGTGATGTTCGCGCGCACCACCGATCTCGTGCAACGGCTCCAGCTCGCGCGTCGCGAACTGGCCCTCGAAAGCACGATCGCCAAGCTCGACCGCTACGATCTGCTCATCCTCGACGACATCGCCTACGTCACCAAGGATCAAGCCGAAACCAGCGTGCTGTTCGAGTTGATCGCCGCACGCTACGAGCGGCGATCCATGCTGATAACCGCCAATCAGCCGTTCGGCGAATGGGACAAGATCTTCCCCAACCAGG
>CAZXNF010000694.1:0-1748 GCA_964641785.1 uncultured Streptomycetaceae bacterium
GCACCAACAAGGCCGCATCCGCGCGCGCCACGCTGGCCACGCTCAATCCCGAAGTCACGGTTACCGCATTGCCGGCGCGTGCCGAAGGCGCCGCGCTCGACGCGCTGGTCGCGGCGCACGACCTCGTGCTCGACTGCAGCGACAATTTCGCCACCCGCCATGCGATCAACCGCGCCTGCGTCAAGCACGCGAAACCGCTCGTGTCGGGCGCGGCGATCCGCTTCGACGGCCAGCTGGCGGTGTTCGATCTCCGCCGGCCTGACGCGCCCTGTTACGCCTGCCTGTTCCCCGAAAGCGGCGACGCGGAAGACGTACGCTGCGCGGTGATGGGCGTCTTCGCGCCCCTGACCGGCACGATCGGCGCGCTGCAGGCCGCCGAGGCGCTGAAGCTGCTGGCCGGTGCGGGCGAGTCCTGCTCGGGACGGCTGCTGATGTTCGATGCGCTGCGCACCGAGTGGCGCACGGTCCGCGTGAAGCGGGACCCGGCCTGCCCGGTGTGCGCCGGCCGCCCGGCATGAGCCTCCCACCGGTCGCGGATGCACTCGCGGCCGCGGAAGCGGCCGCCGTCGCGGGTGACCGCGCCGGCGCCATCGAACAGCTCACGGCGGCGCTGCAGGAAGCCCCTGACGACGCCCGCCTGCTGCTCCTGCGTGGACGTTTGCACCTGGTGCTCGGCCACGCTGAGGAGGCCGCAGCGGATTTCGCGCGCGTGACGGTACTGGCCCCCGACGATCCCGACGTCCACTACCGTCTCGCCATGGCGCTGCGCGACCGGCAGCGGCTGATCGAAGCCGCGGCCAGCTATCGCCGCGCGCTGGCGCTGGCGCCGGCGCATGCCGAGGCGCACAACAACCTCGGTGCGGTCCTGCAGTTGCAGGGCAAGCTGTCCGAGGCGCTGGCCACCTTCCGCCAGGCGATCGCGCTGGCCCACGCGCTGCCGCAGCCGCGCCTCAACCTCGGTCGCCTGCTGGAAGACATGGGCGACCGCGCCGGCGCCACCGCGGCCTGGCGCGATGCCCTCGCGCACGTCAGTACCACCGACGCGGAACCCTTCCGGCACCTGCTCGACGCCGCCGAAGGCCGGGCCAGCGCGCGCGCGCCGGCGGCTTACACGCGGGCGGTGTTCGACAATTTTGCGCCGCACTTCGATGCGCGGCTCACCCGCGAACTCCATTACCGGGTACCCGAAATCATCGCCCAGCAACTCGGCGCCGTCGGGGCGGACCGGCCGGCGCCCGGCGACGTGCTCGATCTGGGCTGCGGCACCGGCCTGTGTGCCGCCGCGCTGCACGGACAGCGCGGCCGCTGCATCGGGGTCGACCTGTCCTCCGCCATGCTCGCGCAGGCGCGGGCGCGCGGCCTCTACGACGAACTGATCGAGGCCGACGTGCTCGATTACCTGCGCGACAGCGCGCCCGCGCGTTTTGATCTCACGGTGGCCGCCGACGTGTTCATTTATCTGGGCGACCTCGCGGCCCTCTTCGCGGACGTCGCACGCGTGCTGCGGCCCGGCGGGCTGTTCGCGTTCTCGATCGAGGCCTGTGCGCCGGAAACCGGCGATTACGCACTGCGGGGGAGTGGGCGTTACGCGCAGGCGGAACCCTACATCCGCCGGCTGGCCGCTGACTGTGAGCTGCGCGAACGCTCGGCGCATCGGCTCGACATCCGCGGCGAGCCCGGTCACGCCATCGCGGGCTGTATCTTTGTGCTGGAGAAACCCTGAACGGCTGACGTGCTTACGTCATGTC
>CAZXNF010000695.1:0-1743 GCA_964641785.1 uncultured Streptomycetaceae bacterium
CCTACAACACCGTGGTGCCGGCCTCCGGCAAGGTGCTGACCGGCGGCGTGGACGCCAACGCCCTGCAGAAGCCCAAGCGCTTCTTCGGCGCCGCCCGCAACGTCGAGGAAGGCGGCTCGCTCACCATCATCGCCACCGCGCTGATCGAGACCGGCAGCCGCATGGACGACGTCATCTACGAGGAATTCAAGGGCACGGGCAACCTCGAAATCCACCTCGACCGCCGCATGGCGGAAAAGCGCATCTACCCCGCGATCAACGTCAACCGTTCCGGCACCCGGCGCGAGGAACTGCTGATCGAGAAGGAAATCCTGCAGAAGATCTGGGTGCTGCGTAAACTGCTCTACCCGATGGACGAACTGGAAGCCGCCGAATTCCTGATCGACAAGGTCAGGGCCACCAAGACCAACGCGGACTTCTTTGATTCCATGCGGCGGGGGTAAGCGGCGCACGCCGGCTCGCGCCGCCGCCGGCGGCATCGGGCAGCCCAACGGCCGCATGCTGTGGCGATAGCGGAGGTTCTGACATGAAACCGATACTGCAAGCGCTGGCGATCTGGGCATCACTTACGCTCCTCGGCGGTTGCGTCACACCGCCTCCGCCAACCCCCGAAGCACTGCAGGCCAAGCGCTTCGAGCCCGTGCCGGGCAAGGCCGTCATCTACCTGTATCGTGATGCGGTGAACTACACCACGGTCGCCGCACCCATTGCCCTGAACGGCAACGACGTCGGCGCCACGTTCGCCGGCACGTTTTTCCGCTTCGTCGTGGATCCCGGCCCGCAGCGCATCAGCGGCACGGTCGCCGACATCGGCGCGATCCAGTTCAACGTTGCCGCCAACCAGATTTATTTCGTGCAGCAGACGGCCATCGTGACCCGGACCGTCAATCTCATGGGTACCGTCTACAACATGGTGGGCCCCGCCACAGGACGCAGCCGGGTTTCCGAGTACCAGTTCAACGGCCTGTGAGCCGCCCTGCGAACCAGAACGAGGAATAACGCATGAGAGCCATCGCGGGAACCATTCTCGCGCTCACGCTGCTGTTTGGAGCGGCCGGCTGCGTCACGCCGCTCCCGCCCACCCCGCAGGAAATCGCGGCCAAGCGCTTTGAACCCGTGCCGGGCAAGGCCGTGGTGTACGTGTTCCGCGATCTTGTGAATTTTGGCGGCGTCCAGTCGCCCATTGCGCTCGACGGCAACCAGATCGGCACCAGCTACGGCGGCACCTTCTTCCATCTGGTGGTGGGCCCCGGCACGCACCGCCTGACCGGCATGTTCGGCGATGCGGGCTCGATGGTGTTCAGCGTCCAGGCCGGTCAGCTCACCTTCATCCAGCAGAACATCACCGTCAACTTCGGCATGGTCAACTCGTTTTTCGGCATGGTCAGCCCGGCCGAGGGGCGCAGCCGCGTATCGCAATACCAACTCGCCACCTACTGATTCCGTACGTCGCACCGTCCCGTACGACGGTCGCGGCGGACGCCCACCCCCAACCCATGTCCACCGGCCTCACGCTCGAACAATACCAGCAGCTCAATCCGCGCTGCGAAGTCCCGTTCGAGGGCGGCAGCGTGTTTTACGTGACGCCCACGACACAGACACGCTGGCGCGTGGATACGCTGTTCCAGAAGGAGCCCGACACCATCGCGTGGATCGCGTCGTTTGCGCCTGCCGACATCCTGGTGGACATCGGCGCGAACGTGGGTATGTACACCGTGTGGGCGGCCAAAACGCGCGGCGTAC
>CAZXNF010000696.1:0-1738 GCA_964641785.1 uncultured Streptomycetaceae bacterium
GGGCGCGGGGGCGGGGGCGGGAACGGGAGCGGGAGCGGGTGCCGCAGCAGGGGCTGCGGGCTGTGGACGCGGCGCTGGCGGTGCAGCGGGCGCTGCCGCCGCTGCAGGCACCGGTGCGGCCGGGGCCGGACGGGGTGCGGCCGGGGCCACTGCCGCGGGCCGGGGCGCGGCCTGCGCAGCGGGTGCCGCGGCCGGTTGCAGCGGCTGACCGGCGAGGAGTGCCGTGAGATCCTTCGTCAACTGCTCGATGTCGGGGCCGCCGCGCCGCTGCGTCTGCATCAGCACGCGCGCCGGGAAATCTTCCAGCGTGACGGTGTGCTGGGTATTGCGCAGCTTGGCGGCCCGCTCGATGGCCGCGTCGGAATAATTCATCTTGAAGCCGGCACGCTGCCCGTCCACGGCTTCGATGATCGCCTGTTGCGCGCGGGCGATGCCAACCAGCAGTTGCGCGAGTTGTGCGGTCGTGACGTCGGTCATGGCAGTCTTCCTCAGCCCCTGGCGAGCATCGCCGCGAGCGCGCCCCACTGTTTGGGCCAGTATTCCAGCGGATCGCGCTTGAAGCCGCTCTTGGCGAACTGCTGCCAGCGCCCGGTGATGTAGCTCATGACGAGGTTCGCATGGGTGGCGGGATCGACGCCGGGCGCCAGCTCGTTCTGGGTCGCGGCGAAACGCAGCGCCTGCTTCAGCGACGCCTCGACGCGGTCGTGCAGCTGGTTGATGCGGCTCTGCAGGCGCTCGTTCTCGTGCACCAGTGCGTCGCCGATCAGCACCCGTGTCATGCCGCGGTTCTTCTGCGCGAAACCGAGCAGCATGTGGGCGATGGTTTCGACCTGCTTCAGCCCGCTCTTCTCCTCGCTGGTGATCTTGTTGATGAGCGAGAACAGCGTCTCCTCGGTGAACTCGATCAGCCCGTCGAACATCTGGGCCTTGCTCGCGAAATGGCGGTAGAGCGCGGCCTCGGAAACGTCCACCTTGCGGGCGAGCGCCGCGGTGGTGATCTTCTCCGGACTGGGCTGCTCGAGCATCGCCGCAAGGGTTTGCAGGATCTGGAGCTTGCGGTCGCCGCGCTTGCCGGGCATTGGGACTGTCCTAGGCGAACCGCGCGGCGCGCCGCGACAGTTCGAACAAGTTGCGTACCGCCAGGTCCACGTAGCCGGGCGCCCTGGCGGCGCGGGTGACCCATACCGTTGTCATGCCGAGTTTCTTGGCCGTGCGGAGGTTGGCGAGGGAATCTTCCACCATGATACAGCGCCGCGGCGACAGGCGGTGGCGGCGCATCAGCTCGAGAAAAGCGAACGGGTCCGGCTTCGGGCGGAAGCCGGTGTGCTCGATCGAGAACACCCCTTCGAACAGCCGCCGCACGCCCAGCCCCGAGAGCACCGCCTGGGCGTATTCGAGCGGGGCATTGGAAAACACCACCTTGCGTCCGGGCAACCGGGCCAGCGTGTGCCGGAGCGCGCGTTCGCGCACGATCAGGCCGGGCAGATCATCCAGCGGGTGCGTATGGCGCAGGAAATGGTGCGGGTCGGTGCCATGGTGCCGGATGAGGCCGGTCAGCGTGGCCCCGTAGCGCTGCCAGTAGTGCCGGCGCAGCGCGGAGGCCTCTTCCTCCCCGAGGCCGAGATGTTCGGCGAGATAGGCGGTCATGGCGCTGTTGATCCGCGGGAAGATGTGCGGGCTGGCATTGTGCAGGGTGTTGTCGAGATCGAAAACCCAGACTTTCGCATATCGCATACGC
>CAZXNF010000697.1:0-1737 GCA_964641785.1 uncultured Streptomycetaceae bacterium
GTTCCAGACCCACGCCAACTTCGCGGAAGTGATGCTGACCTACGTGCGTTTCGGTCCCGGCGTCGGCGGCATCGGCTCGGTGCTGATCCCGCGCGACGCGCCCGGCTTCAAGCAGGGCGCCCCCGGCAAGTTCCTGAACGGCGAGGACTGGGTGCAGACCTATCTCGACAACGTGTACGTCGGGCCGGAGAACGTGCTGCTGAAGGAAGGCGGCTTCAAGAAGCAGATCGCCGGTTTCAACGTCGAGCGCATCGGCAACACGGCGCGTTCGCTCGCGTTCGGTCGTTACGCCTACGAAGAAGCGCGCAAGTGGGCGATGAACCGCAAGCAGTTCGGCAAACTGCTGTGCGAATTCCAGGGCATCCAGTGGAAGTTCGCCGAGATGAAAATCAAGCTCGATGCCGGCCAGCTCCTGCTCTACAAGGCGGCGCTCAACGCCGACAGCGGCATCCCTTCCGCACAGGACACCGCGATTGCCAAGGCCTACTGCAACCAGGCCGGCTTCGACGTCTGCAACGAGGCCATGCAGATCATGGGCGGCATCGGCTACACCGACGAATCGCTGGTGGAGTTCTGCTTCCGCAAATGCCGCGGCTGGATGATCGCCGGCGGCTCGCTGGAGATCCTCAAGAACCGCATCGCGGAAGGCGTGTTCGAGCGCTCGTTCTCGCAACGGCCACCGAAAGCCTGAAGCTCAGATTAACCGCAGAGACGCAGAGAGCGCAGCGCTAGATTTATTCTTGTTTTCTCTGCGCTCTCTGCGGCTAATTCCGTTTTTCGTAGTTGTATTCGTCAGCCATTACCTTCAGGTACTCCATGTCCGACAAAGCCCTCGCCCAAGCCCTTTTCGCCCCCCGCACCGTCGCGCTGATCGGCGCCTCCGGCGACGCCACGAAGAACACCTCCCGCCCGCAGCGCTTCCTGCGCAAGCACGGCTACACCGGAAAGATTATTCCGGTGAACAAGGGCCGCGATGAAATCTTCGGCGACAAGGCTTACCCCGACCTGGTCTCCATTCCGGAAGACGTCGATCACGCCTTCATCATGGTCCCGACCGATGCGGTGGCCGCCGCCGTTGAGCAGTGCGTCGCCAAGAAAGTGCCGGTCGCGACCATCTACAGCGACGGCTTCGCGGAAACCGGCGCGGAAGGCCGCGTGAAGCAGGAGCGCCTGGTATCGATCGCGCGCGCCGGCGGCGTGCGCCTGCTGGGCCCCAACTGCATCGGCATGCTCTCCATCCAGCCGTCCTGCGTGCTGTCGGT
This sequence comes from uncultured Streptomycetaceae bacterium, assembly GCA_964641785.1. GTDB lineage: Bacteria > Pseudomonadota > Gammaproteobacteria > Burkholderiales > SG8-41 > CAZXNF01. Next base: position 1,263 of record CAZXNF010000697.1, read on the forward strand.
CAATGCGGTGCTGGAGAAAATGGACATTACGCCGGGCCCGCTCGCGATCGTCTCGCAGAGCGGCAGCATGATGGGCGGCCTGATGTCGCGCGGCCTCGGCCGCGGCGTCGGCTTTTCCAAGCTGGTGTCGGTCGGCAACGAGTGCGACTTGAGCGTAGGCGAACTGACGGATTTCCTTGCCGATGATCCCGCCACCGGCGCGGTTCTGCTGTTCATGGAAACACTGCGCGACGCCGACCGGCTGGCAGCCGCCGCGCGGCGCTGCTACGCAGCCGGCAAGCCCGTCATCGTCTACAAGCTCGGCCGCTCCGAAGTCGGCCAGGACCTCGCTGCCTCACACACGGGCGCGATGGCCGGCGCTGATGAAGTCGCCGACGCCTTCTTCCGCACGCACGGCATGCTACGGGTGGACCAGATCGAAACGCTGTTCGAACTGCCGGCGCTGCTCACTGGCCAGAAACCCCGCAACAAGCAC
>CAZXNF010000698.1:0-1734 GCA_964641785.1 uncultured Streptomycetaceae bacterium
CTCGAGTGACGCGCGGCCCGCGGAGACCTGCGCCACGGTGCCGTCCTCGAACTGGAACTCGCCGACCGCCGCGGTACCCGTGCCGCCGAGGATGCCGCTGCGCAGCTCCAGCGTGTCGCCGTCCGTGCCGATATTCAGCAACGTGAAATTGACGCTGATGTCCGCCGCGGTGATGCCCGCCCCAAACACCACGCGGTTGGGCGCGTAGGGCAGCGCCCGGTCGACGATCACGTCGCGCCCGTCGCCGCGGTTGAAGAAATAAACATCGTGGTCGGTCTGGCTGCCGACCATGAGATCGTTGCCGCGGCCGCCCTTGAAGATGTTCTCGCCCGCGTTGCCGTACAGCGAGTCAAAGCCGTCGCCACCGATGAGCGTATCGCGGCCGGTGCCGCCTTCCAGATAGTCATCCCCGGCGCCGCCGTCGAGCCGGTCGTTTCCGCCGCCGCCATACAACTGATCGCGACGCTTGCCGCCGGCGAGGGTGTCATCCCCATACTGGCCGTAAGCGGTGTCGTTGACGTCCGTGCCGTCGAAGAGATCCGCACCACTCGTCCCCACAAAGCTCCACCGCGCGCGGTCGAGCAGGTTCGACGGCGTCCACACCGTGCCATCGGCGAACTCGATGCGCTCGATTGCGTGTTCGAGATCGCTTTCGACGATGGTGTTCGGCAGTTTGGTGAAATTGCCGCTCGCGGAATCTTTGAAGAGCAGCAGCCGTCCGTCGACGGCGTCCACGCCGACCCCGGTGGCAAGTCCCGAACTGCCCGCGCCCATGATGAGGCGGTCGATGACTCCTGCGCTCGGGTCGGTATCGTCGATCTGGTCGCGGCCGGTGCTAAGGAGGTAGGTGTCCGCCCCCGCGCCGCCATCCAGCAGATCGTCGCCGCCTGCACCGTCCAGCGTATCGTCGCCATCCAGCGCGATCAGGTAGTCCTTGCCGGCGCCGCCCGTCAGCGTGTCGCTACCGGGCGTGCCCATCAGCACGCCGCCCAGCGGCGGCACCGGGACCGCCTGCGCGAGCATTTCGTCGAAGGTGATGACGGTGCCGTCCTCGAAACGCAGCTCCTCCACACGCAGGTCGGCGTTCTCCACGGCACCTGAGAGGGTGATGCCGTCCGTACCCACCTTGAACTGAATGCGCAGGCTGCGGGTGTCGGTCTGGAACACGAGGTCGGCGGCCGCGATGCCGTCGATGAACTCGATGGCGTCCAGTCCGGCGGTGTCGAGGATGATGTCGGAACCGTCGCCGGCGCCGTAGACGTAAACATCATCGCCGCCACCGCCCTGCAGGAAGTCGGCGCCCGCGCCGCCCGTCAGGCGGTCGTCCCCAGTGAAGGTCGTCACGCGGTCGTCGCCGCCACCGCCGTAGGCATGGTCGGCGTTGGCGGTGCCGGTGGTATACACCGGCAGGGGCAGGCTCAGATTCAATAGCCGGCGCAAATCCAGCGTCGAATCGTCCGCGAACACAAAAGCGGTGACCGTCCCGCGCAGCCCGTTTTGGATGGTGACCGCATCGCTGCCTGAATAAGCCAGTGCCAGATAGCCCGGCTGGGTGGGGTCCGTGCGGGCCTTGATGTCGCTGACCGAGATGCCCGCGCCGAAGCGGATGAGGTTGCCGCGGTCCGCGTCGTAGAGCGTGTCTTTGCCGTCACCAATGGCGAAGACGTAGGTGTCCTTGCCCTCGCCGCCATCGATGGCATCGCCGCCACTGCCGCCGGTGAGTTCATCATCACC
>CAZXNF010000699.1:0-1732 GCA_964641785.1 uncultured Streptomycetaceae bacterium
CCGTGATCCAGGGTTTCCGGGCGCTGACGGACCTCGCCGGCACGGTGTCGGACGCGATGGACGAGCTGGGCATCGCCGGCGCCATCCCGGCGGCCGTGCTCAACCCGATGCTGCCCGGCGCGCGCATGGTCGGCCCCGCGCTCACCGTCCGCAACATCATGCAGGCCACGCCGCCCACGCTCGGCGCGATGGAGCGCAAATCGAAGCAGGCCGACCTTGAAGCGCACAACCTCGCCGAACCCGGCGACGTGATCGTGATCGAGGGCGCCATCGGCGTTTCCAGTCTCGGCGGCAATTCGTGCACGCTGGGCCATCGCCAGGGCGAAGCCGGCGCGATCGTGGACGGCGGCACGCGCGACATTGCGACCGCCCGCCGGCTCGGCTATCCGGTGTGGGCGCGCGGGGTGAGCCTCATCACCGGCAAGTGGCGCCTCGAGACCGTCGCGATCAACGGGCCGGTGCAGATCGCGGGCATCCCGGTGTACCCTGGCGACCTCGCGATCGCCGACGACAACGGCGTGTGCTTCGTGCCACGCGCCCGCATCGAGGAGGTCCTGGCGCGCGCCCTCGCGCTCTCGGCCGCGGAAGACGAACGCAACCGCGACGTCGCCGCCGGAATGAGCATTCCGGAGGTTGCGAACAAGCCCTACTTCAGGAAGATCGGCGGGAAGTAGCCGGCGCTCGCCGCGTTGACCTGCCGCACGTGCCCCCCGTTCAACGAGCCCTTCACACCCGCAGGGAACCCGCATGATTGTCGCCGCACCCGGCCTCTTCCTCCGCTTCGAGCCCACCGCCCCCGCGGTGCCGCTGATCGTGGACGTCTCGCGCAGCGGCCGCGAATACCCCAAGGAATACCGCTCGCCGCTGCCATTCACGACCGTGCACGACAACGTCTCCATGTATGTGGAGGACCTGTGGGCCGGCGCCCCGGCTGCCGGCGGCACGCTCCTCTACTGCACCTTCCCCAATACGTGGGTGGACGTGAACCGCAACGAGGCGGACATGGACCCGGCGTTGGTGGACGGCACGTGGCCGAAGCCGCTCAAGCCCACCGCGCGTACGCTGGACGGTCTTGGCCTGATCAAGACCAAATCACGCTACGGGGAACCCTTTCAGGAGCGCAAGCTGTCCGTGGCCGAGATCGAGGAACGGCTGGCGCTGTACTACCGGCCCTATCACGCGGAACTGAAGCGCATCGTGGAAGACCTGCATGCGCGATTTGGCGTCGTGCGACAGATTTCCTGCCACTGCATGTCCGCCGTCGGCGCACCCACGCACCCGGACGCCGGCAAGCCGCGCGCCGACTTCTGCGTGAGCGACCTCAAGGGCAAAACCTCGTCACCGGCCTTCATGGCGCTGATCGCCGACACGCTGAAGGGCATGGGCTACAGCGTCAGCATCAACGATCCTTACGTGGGCAACGAACTCATCGGGCGTCACGGCAACCCGCCCCGCGGCATCGACAGCGTGCAGGTCGAGATCAACAAGAAGCTGTTCATGGACACCAAGACCTTCCGCGCGACCGACGGGCTCGCGAAAGTGAAGGCCGATCTTGACCGGCTGCTGGCCGCCGTCGCCGCCGACACCCTCAGTCTCTGCAAGCGCTGACTCAACCGAGGCCGCCGCCATGAACCTCCGTCCCCCATACGCCCTCTGCGGCATCCTGCTCGCGCTGGCCACCGGCGCGTAACTCTTCACGGGATCGTATGGCAGGTTCGGGGTGAGTCCCGGC
>CAZXNF010000700.1:0-1728 GCA_964641785.1 uncultured Streptomycetaceae bacterium
GCGCGCGAGGCGGTGTTCGAGGCGGAGAAGTCCTTCGGCGAGAACGACGCGCGCACCGCGGACAGCCTCGATGCGCTCGCGCGCATCCTGGTGTTCTCGGGCAAACCGGTCGAGGCCGAGATCCACTGGCGGCGGGTGCTGCGGATCCGCGCGGCCGTGCTCGGCCCGGATTCCAGGACGCTGGCGATCACCTACGTCAACATTGCCGCTGCACTGATCCACTCGAACCAGATCACCGGGCAGGAGGCGGAGGCCATGTTGTCGCGGGCGCTCGGCATTTTCGAGAAAACCGATGGGCGGGAGTCGGACATGTACGCCGCCGCCTTGTCCCAGCTCGGCTCGGCGCGCATGCTCGTTGGCCAGTATGCCGCCGCCGAGGAGGCGCTCAAGCAGGCGCTGGCGATCCGCGAGAAGCGGAACGGCCCGAAATCCCTTGAGGTCGGCCGCACGCTGAACAACCTGGCTTTGCTGAACGATGTGCAGGGCAGAACGGAAGAGGCCAAGGCGTATCGCCAGCGTTCGCTGGAGATCCTGCGCAACGCCGCGGTGGAGATGAAGAAGTAGCTATTGCGTCGGCAGCACCACAAAGTCCGCGAAGCATCCCTCGGCGGGACCGGTGCGAACGTTGCTAACCTTGCCCGCCGGCGGTCCTTCATGCGCCCACGCCATGATCCGTTCGACCGCGGCGGGTGCACCCTGCACGACTGCTTCGACCGTGCCGTCGCGGCGGTTGCGCACCCAGCCGGTGACGCCGGCGGCCCGGGCCTCGCGTGCCATGTGCAGGCGAAAGCCCACGCCCTGCACCCGTCCCGCGACGAACAGGTGGTGGCTCACGATCGGGCCGTTGGCCGTGGGATCCGACATCCCGTTATCCTATAGCGCATTGAGGGAGGAAAACGTTTGAAACCATTTCGGGACCGTCTGGCCCTGCACACGTGGACGCTCGACACCACGCCGCTTGCTGACGTCCTGCGCGTCGCGCAGCAGGCGGGCTGGAACGCGGTAGAGCTGCGGCGGGTCGATTTCACGCGCGGCTACGATGCCGGCCTGACGAACGAGCAGGTGCTCGCGCTGGTGCGCGCCAGCGGCCTTAAGGTCGGCATCGTGGGCACCGAATACGGCCTGCTGTTCGCGCAGGGCGCGGAACTCAAGCGTCTGTTCGACGTGCTCGCGCAGACCTGCGCGAATGCGGTGGCGCTGGGGTGCAACATGCTCATGCTCGCGCCGGGGCCCAACACCGGGACTGTGGCGGAGGCGGCCGCGAATCTGCGAACCGCCGGCGAGATCGTGCAGGCGCACGGCGTGCGCCTCGCGCTGGAGTTCAGCGCGGGCCACGACGTGATCAACCATCTGGCGGTGGCGCGCGACATCATCGCGCGGACGAATCACCCGCACTGCGGGCTGCTGCTCGACGCCTACCATCTCGAACGCACCGGCGGCGGGGGGCGCGGCTTCGCGGGCGTGGCGTCGGAAGAGATCTTCGCCTTCCAGTACAGCGACGTGCCGCCGACGCCGCTGACGGGTGACCGTCGTCCGGTGGACCGGCTGGCGCCAGGCAAAGGCGTTATCCCCTGGGGCGACGTACTCGGGCTGTTGCGCGAGAAGGGCTACGCGGGTTACCTGAGCTACGAAGCGCCGAATCCGGCGCACTGGAGCCGACCGCCGCTGGAAGTGGCGCGCGAAGGGGTGGAATGCATGCGGGCGCTGCTGGCCGGCAACGAATGAACG
>CAZXNF010000701.1:0-1332 GCA_964641785.1 uncultured Streptomycetaceae bacterium
ATCCAATATCGATGCGATCATAACCACCGATCCGCAAGGGATCATCACCGACGTCAACAAGCAGATGGAGGCGCTCACCGGCTGCACGCGCGACGAACTGATCGGCGCGCCGTTCAAGGGCTATTTCACCGATCCGGAACGCGCCGAGACGGGCATCAAGCAGGTGCTGACCGACAGCAAGATCACCAATTACGAGCTGACGGCGCGCAACCGGGACGGCAAGGAGACGGTGGTGTCCTACAACGCGACCACCTTCTACGACCGCGACCGCGTGCTGCAAGGCGTGTTCGCCGCCGCGCGCGACATCACGGAGCGCAAGCGCCTCGACCAGGTGCTGCACGAAAAGAACGTCGAACTGGAGGGGGCCAAGGAGGCCGCGGAAAAAGCCAACCTTTCGAAATCGGATTTTCTGTCCAGCATGAGCCACGAGCTGCGCTCGCCGCTCAATGCGATCCTCGGCTTCGCGCAGTTGATGGAGACCGACTCCCCGGCGCCAACACCCCGCCAGAAAGAAAGCATCAGCCTGATCCTCCAGGCCGGCTGGCATCTGCTGAAACTGATCAACGAAATCCTCGATCTCGCGAAGATCGAGTCCGGGCAACTGTCGCTGTCGCTGGAAACGGTCTCACTGGCCAACGTCATGGGCGAATGCCAGGGCATGATCGAGGGCCAGGCGCAAAGGCGCGATATCAAAATGGACTTTCCCCGCTTCAACATGCCCTGCTTCGTGCACGCCGATCAGACCCGCTTGAAGCAGGTGCTCATCAACCTTCTGTCCAACGCGATCAAATACAACCGCGAGCGGGGGACGGTCAGGGTGAACTACGCCATGAGCGCTCCGGGCAGCATTCGCGTCAGCATCGTGGACACCGGCGCCGGCTTGCCGCCGGACATGCTTGCGCAGTTGTTCCAGCCGTTCAACCGTCTAGGGCAGGAGGTCAGCGGCGAGGAGGGCACCGGCATCGGGCTGGTGGTGGCCAAACAACTGATCGAGCTGATGGGCGGCATGATCGGCGTGGACAGCACAGTGGGCGTCGGCAGCGTGTTCTGGTTCGAGCTCGGGGCCGCGGCCGAGCCGCAACTGGCCGTCCAGCGGGACGAACCCGCCGCGCCCAGAGCGGCGCCGGTCAGCAGCGATGCGCGGGTGCGCGCCGTGCTCTACGTGGAGGACAACCCGGCCAATCTGAAGCTGGTCGCGCAGCTCGTCGCGCGCCGCCCCGATCTGCGGTTGCTCTCCGCGGGGACTGGTGGTCTCGGCATCGAGCTGGCGCGCGCGCACCGGCCAGAAGTGATCCTGATGGACATCAATCTGCCGGACATGAGCGGCATCGA
>CAZXNF010000701.1:1342-1722 GCA_964641785.1 uncultured Streptomycetaceae bacterium
GCCTGCGGCTGGGGAAGCCGTTCCTGCTGGAGAAGCGCGGCGCCGATCATGGCTGGCGCCGCCGAAATACACACCGCCAAAATCCTGATCGTCGACGATCAGGAGGTCAACGTCCGCCTGCTCGAGCGCATGTTGCGCGGCGACGGCTACACGTCCATCGCGTCCACGCTGGATCCGCGGGCAGTGTGCGCGATGCACGCCAGGCACCACTACGACCTGATCCTGCTCGATGTCGAGATGCCGGGCATGAACGGCTTCCAGGTGATGGAAGACCTGAAGGAGGTTGAAAAAGACGGCTACCTGCCGGTGCTCGTGATCACCGCCCGGCCGGAGCACAAGCTGCGCGCGCTGCAAGCCGGCGCCAAGGATTTCGTCAGCAA
>CAZXNF010000702.1:0-1708 GCA_964641785.1 uncultured Streptomycetaceae bacterium
CTGAAGCAGACCTGGCGCGAGGCGTTCGCCACTTTCTTCAGCAGGGCCATGCCGTCGACCGGGCCGCTGCTGGCGGGCGCTGCCGCGCCGGCCACGACCGCAGTGGCTGCGACCCAGACGCCGATCAGACCTGCTCCCCACCCTTGCATGCTGGATCGCTTAATGTTGCCGTCTGCGCTCAGCGCCGATCCGGCGAGGAATCGGCGGCGGCCACCGTGCGGACGTAGGCGCCCAGCGGGTGAATGGTGCTGCCGACGGCGTAATCCTGATGCGCGGCCAGGAGGGTGTTGACCTCACGCGCGCTCGGCGTCGGGGGGGTCTGCGCGATCTGCGAAGCGGGGCCGCTGTCGGTCTGGAAAGCAATGCTCAGCACCACCGCCACGCCGGCCAGCGACGCCGCCGCGGCCATCGCGTAGCGCAGGGTGCGCGGCGGGCTCCGGCGTGGGGCCAACGCCACCGGTTCCTGTTCGAGGCGGGCCATGACGCGGGCGGTGAAATCCCCGCCGGTCAGGACGTCGCCGCGCAGGGCGTCGCCGACACGGTGGTAGAGGGACCAAGCTTCGCGCGCGGGGTCGTCATGCAGTTGGCGCAGCGCCTGTGCCGCTTCGAACTCGGCGCATTCACCGTCGAGATAAGCCGATATCTTTTCCATCACCACCTCCTGTCCTTGCTGGTACCCAGCTGCGGACGCAATTGTTCCGCGATCGCTTCGCGCGCGCGGAAAATCCGCGAACGCACCGTGCCGATCGGGCAGTTCATGACTGCCGCGATCTCTTCATAACTCAGGCCGTCGATCTCGCGCAAGGTGATCGCCGTCCGCAATTCCTCGGGCAGCGCGTCGAGCGTCGAGCTGACGGTCGCCACGATCTGCTTGGTGGCCAGCTGGCTTTCGGGCGTATTCAGGTCCCGCAGCAGTTCGCCACCCTCGTAATTCTCCGCATCCTCGGCGTCCACGTCGCCGGTCGTCGGCGGCCGGCGTCCCAGCGCGACCAGGTAGTTCTTGGCCGTGTTGATGCCGATCCGGTACAGCCACGTGTAGAACGCGCTGTCGCCCCGGAAGTTCGGCAGCGCGCGATACGCCTTGATGAACGCCTCCTGCGCCACGTCCTCCACTTCGCCCGAATCCCGGATCCAGCGGGACAGGAGCCTCGTCAGCTTGCCTTGGTACTTCGACACCAGCAGACCGAACGCACGCTGATCGCCGCGTTGCGCACGCTCGACCAGTTGCTGATCGACTTCCCGATCGCTCATCGTTTCGCTGTGGGGGTAAAGGATTCAGTGCCATGGCCGCTGTCCCGGGTTACCCCGGGATCGAGGGCCTGCACTGACCTTGCCGGCGGTGCCCTTAGCGACTTTTCTCATAAAAACAACACGCTAAGTATACCTGCCGGCGCCCATAGCCGTAACCTGCAGCGGAACGTGTACTAACCAGTCGAGAACACAGACCCGTCGCACCCCGGAATAGTTCATGCACGCGCGGGGTTATCCGTGGGCGGACCGCAATCCCGGCGAGACCAGCACCCGTTCCGCCGCGTCGAACAGCCACTGGGTGACGAGCGCCAGGGCCGCGGCGGGCAAGGCCCCGGCCAGCAGGAGATCCCGGTCGTTGACCGCCAGCCCGGCCACGATGCGCTCGCCGAAACCGCCGGCGCCGATGAAGGCTGCGATCGTCGCCGTGCCCACGCCGATTACCGCCGACGTCTTGATC
>CAZXNF010000703.1:0-1705 GCA_964641785.1 uncultured Streptomycetaceae bacterium
GTCCGCTCCAGCCTTGACCTTGGCGAGGCGGGCGCGGCCGTCTTCCACGGCCAGTTGGATGGCGCGTTCGCGCGTGAGCTGGCGCGAGAGGTCCGCGCTCACATCGTCGAAGGGCTTGGTGCCGACCGGCTTGTGATCGACCACGCGCGCCGCAACGATCGCGCTGCCGACATCGACCGCGTCGGTATTGCGGCGGTCTTTCAGCGATTCCTCGCTGAACACGGCCTTCAGCAGCTTGGGGTTGTCGAGCAGCTTGTCCGCGCCGCCCGAGCGCGTCAGCCAGCCACTGGCCTGAAGCGGCAGTTTCAGCTTTTCGGCGGCCAGCTTGAGACTGTCCGGCGTCTCGAAGGCGAGGCTCGACAGCTGTTCGCCCATCTCTGCGAAGCGCTTCTGCGCCTTGCGTTTGCGGATCTCCGCCTCGAGCTGCGCTTTCACCTCGTCAAAGCTGCGCGCCTTCACTTCCCCCACCCGTACCAGGTGCACGCCGAAGCGCGTCGCCACGGGTCCGCCCGTCTCGCCGGGCGCCAGGCTGAACGCGAGGTCTTCCAGCGCCGGCATGTCGTTCAGCGCGCCGCGCGGCAGCAGACCCAAGTCTCCGCCCTTGGCGGCCGAACCGGGATCCTGCGATTCCCGCTTGGCCACGGCGGCGAAGGCAGCGGGATTCACCTTCAGTTCCGCCAGCAGGCGATCCGCCTTCACGCGCGCCGCTTTTTTGTCTTCCTCGCCCGCCTTCGGATCGACCGCGATCAGGATATGCGAGATGCGGCGCTGCTCGGCCCGGGCGTACAGCGCGCGGTTGGCCTCGTACGCTTCCTTGAGTTCTTCCGCGTTTACCGTTTCCTTCGCTGCCAACTGGTCGAGCGACACCGCCACGAACTCCACCTTCACCTGTTCGGGAGTCTGGAATTCCGCAGCGTGGCTGTCGTAATACTTGCGGGCGGCATCCGGCTCGAGCTTGACGGCACTCAGGTAAGCCTCTGGCGACAGGACGTGCACGCTGACCTCGCGCTGCTGCTCGTTCAGGGACGCCAGCCGGCGCGCCACCGTCTGGGGTACAAATCCGGTTTCGCCATAGGCATCGGCCAGGGTGCCGATGATGAGTTCACGGCGCACGCCGTTCTCGAAGTTGACTGGTGTCTCACCGCGCGCCCTGAGGAGTTCCTGATAGCGTTCCGGAGAAAACTTGCCGGTTTCATCACGGAAGTACTGCACCGAGGTGAGGTACTGCCGCAGGGCCGCATCGGGCACCACCACCCGCTCGCGCACCGCCTCGCCCAGGAGCAGGCGCTGCTGCAACAGGTTCTCGAGGACCGCGTAGCGCAATTCCGGCGTATCGAGCAGCTGGGGATCGAGCGTGCCGCCGGCCATCTGGCGCAGCTGGTTCTGGCGCTCGCGCAGCGCGCGATCGAATTCCTGGGCGCTGATCGTCACGCCGCCGACCGACGCCGCCGTCTGCGCGCCCATGTCGGAACGGAAGTACGCGTCCACGCCGAAGAAAGCGAAGGGGATCAGGCACAAAAACAGGAAAATCTGAATTAGCCGCCGGTTCTTTTGTACGAAATCGAACATGATGAGGCCCGCCTAAGGCCATGAAGGCCACGATGAACGATCCGGGGCATTACCCCGGGGTCCCAGCAAAAGGGCGAACCGTGGTTCGCCCTGCGTGTCTGCGTAACGCGACTGCGGCAACTGCGCGGAACTGCGA
>CAZXNF010000704.1:0-1702 GCA_964641785.1 uncultured Streptomycetaceae bacterium
TTGCACCACTGCAGGAACACCACGATCGTGACGCCGAGACCCAGCGCGTAGCTGATCACCGCGAAGACCGCTGGCGGTCGCCAGCAGTCCGATTCACTGAAAGGGGATCAACTCGGGCTAGGCGCTGGGCGCGGTCTTGCGGCCGAGACGCGACTCGGTGCCCGCCATCAGCTTGCGGATGTTGCCGCGATGCCGCCACACCGTGAGGATGGCGATCGCCAGCACCGCCCACGCATAGGGATGCGCGTGGTACACAAAGAAGGTGAAGAAGGCCGCGAAGGCGGCGCCGAGCATCGCGGCCAGCGAGACGTAGCGGAAGAACGCCGTGATGACCAGAAAGGTGGCCATCGCGCCGAGCGCCACGCGCCAGTCGAGCGCGATCAGCACCCCCAGCGAGGTCGCCACGCCCTTGCCGCCCTGGAAGCGGTGGAACACCGGATACAGGTGCCCGAGAACCACGGCCAGTGCCGAGAGCGCGATGCCCGTCACGCCTTCGCCTCCCAGCACCTGCTGCGCGCCCCACACGGCGACCCAGCCCTTGGCGGCGTCGCCCAGCAGCGTGAGGATGGCAGCCGCCCTGCTGCCGCTGCGCAGCACGTTGGTCGCACCGGGATTGCCGGAGCCGTAGGTGCGCGGATCGGGCAGCCGCATCAGGCGGCTAACCACCACCGCGAAGGACAGCGAGCCGATCAGGTACGCCGCGAGGACGACGAATGCTGTGGTCATGGGAATTGAAATAAACTCAGCCGGATTCTAGCGGAAGCGCGCGCCGCATACCGCGCCTCTCCTCATAACGCATCGCCCATCACCCATCACCCTCACCAGTCTTATGGACACCATCTTCATCCACGAACTGCGCCTCGAAACGAAGATCGGCATCTACGAGTGGGAGAAGCAGGTCCCGCAGATGATCGAACTCAACCTGGAGATCGGGCTCGCCGGGCGGCACGCCGCCGACAGCGGCAAGATCGGCGACACCGTCGATTACGCGCAAGTCACCGGGCGCATCCAGCACCTGTTCCGCGACCAGCACTTCGCGCTGCTGGAGCGCGCCGCCGAAGCCATCGCCACGCTGGTGCTGAAGGACTTCGGCGCGCCCTGGGTCCGCGTGTCGATCGCCAAGCTGGCCGCGCTGCCGGGCGTGAAGAAACTCGGCGTGGTCATCGAGCGCGGCAGCCGCGCCTAGCGGCGGGATTTGAGATTTGGGATTGGAGAGCACACCGCCCTCAGGCCTTGCGCATTTGACTTCTAATCCCCAATCCCAAATCTCCAATCCCGTTGTTGAGGTTCATCCCCTTGGATGGTGTTTTGCGTGCAGCTGCTTCAGCCGCTCGCGCGCGACGTGGGTGTAGATCTGCGTGGTTGAAATGTCCGCGTGCCCGAGCAGCAACTGCACCACGCGCAGGTCCGCGCCATGGTTCAGCAGGTGGGTGGCGAAGGCATGGCGCAGCGTGTGCGGCGAGATCGGCTGGCGGATGCCGGCCTTGGCGGCATAGCGCTTCACCAGGTTCCAGAACTGCTGGCGCGTCATCGCCCCGCCGCGCCGTGTGATGAACACCGCGTCCCCCGCCGCGCCATTGCCAGCCCCCAGCGGCGGCCGCGCCTCCGCGAGGTAGCGCTTGAGCCACGCCAGCGCTTCCTCACCGAGCGGCACCAGCCGCTCCTTGGCGCCCTTGCCCCTCACCCGCACCACACCCATGTC
>CAZXNF010000705.1:0-1693 GCA_964641785.1 uncultured Streptomycetaceae bacterium
CACACACATAAGGCGCCGGCACGAAGCTCTTGAGTTGGCCGGCGTCGTCATACGAGGCCTTGCCCGCGAGCTTGCCCACTTCCCGGAAGCTGCCGGCATCGAGCAGCCTGCCGATGCGTTCGCGCACGGTCAGCTTGCCTTCGGCGTGATGACGGGCGACGGCGGTTTCGCCGCCGCACCGGTCCGCCAGCACGCGCCGCCGCGCGATGTCCTCGATTTCCGCCTGCCAGCTCATCAGTCCCGCCCCTCCAGGCCCCGGACCCGCATTCTGGCACTCGCCCATCCATGTCGTCAATAAGATTGTTGACAATAAGACATCAGCAGCGGTAGCGTACGTCATGGAAACCCCTCCGGGCACCCCGGCCGCCGCTGAAGCTTGGCCCGCGGCCACGCCGCCGGCGCTGACCCAGTCGCTGCCCGAACAGATTGCCGCGCAGTTGTCCGCGCGCATCGTCGGCGGTCTCTACGCGCCCGGCCAGCGCATTCTGGAACAGACGATCGCCGCGGAGTTTGCGGTCAGCCGCGGCCCGGTGCGCGAAGCCCTGCGGCTGCTGGAGAAAGACGGGCTGCTGATCATCCTCGCGCGGCGCGGCGCGCAGGTAACCAAGCCGTCGATCGCCGAGGTGCGAGAAATCTTCGATATCCGCGCCGTGCTGAACGGCGTGCGCGACCGCGGCATCGCCGAGGACCCGGAGCGCGCGCGGCTGCTGCCGGCGCTGGAAGCGGAAGTGGCGCTGCTTGAAAAGTGTGCCCGCGACGCGAAGCGCGGCAAGGACTACGTGGACGCGGTATTCCGCATCAACCGCATGCTGACCGCCGCGTCGCGCAACCACCGCCTGCAGAGCATCCTCGACTCATTGGCCTTGCAGACCTTGCGCTATTCGCGGCTCGGCCTCGCCACGCCGGAGCGCCGGCGGCAGTCCGTGGAACACTGGCAGAAACTGGTGAAGGCGATCCGCAGCGGCAACGGCGAGGCGGCGCAGAAGATCGCCGAGCAACGGGTGCTGGATTCGCGCGACGCGGCGATCCGTGCGTTAGAGAAGGCCAGGACTGATTCCTGATTCCTCAGCCGTCGATGACGGCGACAACCTGACCCTCGGCCACCGGGTCTTTCTCTTTCACGCTGATTTCCAGAACGGTGCCACCGTCCTCGGTGATGACGGGGATCTCCATCTTCATGGACTCGATCACGATCAGGGTGTCGCCCGCTTCGACCTTGTCGCCGGGCTTGGATTTCAACTGCCACACGGTGCCGGTGATTTCGGATTTGATCTCGATCTTGGCCATGCTTTCCTCCGCCGAATACAAACGATATACAAACGATACGAACGATACGAACGATACGAACGATACGAACGATACGAACCGAACGAATACGCTGCATGAACCCTAAATTATAGCACCGCCGCTTCCCGCGACCGCTCCGCGCGGCTACCATTGCGGTCTTGCCCACAGGGAAACCCTCACATGACGCCACCCGCCCTCAAGGACTCCACGCTCACGCTAGACGCGCGCGTGGCCATGCTCACGTTAAACCGCGACGACGTGCGCAACGCGCTCACCGGCACCGAAATCGCCGGCGACATCGTCTCCACCGTCGCGTGGTGCAACGACAACAACGACGTCTCCGTGCTCATCATCACCGGCGCCGGCAGCGCGTTCTCCGCCGGTGGCAACATCAAGACCATGAGCC
>CAZXNF010000706.1:0-1688 GCA_964641785.1 uncultured Streptomycetaceae bacterium
CCTGGATCATGTGCTTGAGACCGTCCTCGATGCGCTTGGCGATCTCGATCTCGCCCTCGCGCGTCAACAGTTCGACCGTGCCCATCTCGCGCATATACATGCGGACGGGATCGGTGGTGCGGCCGAACTCGGAGTCCACCGTCGACAGCGCGGCTTCCGCTTCCGCCACGGCGTCTTCGTCGGCGACCGGCGGCGTGCTTTCCGACATGAGCAGCGTTTCGGCATCGGGCGCCTCGTCGTAGACGAGGATGCTCATGTCGCTGATCATGCTGATCACGTTCTCGATCTGCTCGGCATCCATCATGTCGTCGGGCAGGTGGTCGTTGATCTCGGCGTAGGTCAGGAAGCCGCGTTCCTTGCCGAGCACGATCAGGTTCTTCAGGCGCGTGCGGCGGGCCTCCGCCTCCTGAGGCGAGAGTTCCTTGCGCTCGAATTCGCGGACCAGCGCTTTTTCGCGCGCGGTAAGCCCGCGCGACTTCGGACGGCCAGGGCCGCCCTTGCCTTTTTCCGCTGGCGCGGCCGCCGCTGTCGCTGGCTTGACCAGGCCTTTTTCAGCGCGCGCCTTCGCCACCTTGGCGGCGGCCTTGGCGATGGCCTTCAGTGCAGCCTTGGAAGCTTTGGTCGCACGTGCGGCATCGGCGGCAGCTTTTTTGTCAGCGACTTTCTTTTCGGCGCTCTTCTTGGCGACGACGACGGGTTTTTTCTTGGGGGCGGGCTTGGCGGACTTGCCGCGGGCGACCGGCTTCTTCGCGGCCGCGGCGCTTTTGGCGTGGGCCGGCTTGGCGGACTTGCCAGATTTCGAGGCTTTCGATTTTGCTGCTTTGGTGTTTTTTGCCATGACCATGTCCCAGTCAGTTCCGCTCCGGATGGGCTTGCGCGGCCGGTCGGGGAAGGAAAAATCCCGCGTACGGGCCGCGTCGGGAAAACCGGCAATTGTATCTCAAAGACCCCCTACCCGGGGTCAGGTCCCATTGGCCGCACCCCCGAGCAGGGCCACATACTGGCGCCGGTCCTGTTCGCTCAAAGGAGCCGATTTCATCTTTTCCGTCAATAACTTGAGCTTGCCTTTACGGACCAGTTCCGCGAGCTGCCGCCAGCCGCCGGCGAACTCCTGGGCCAGTTGTTCGGGCGACAGTCCGTCCTCGGCGCGGCGCGCCACGCCGGTCTCCGCCTCGGCGATCACCGCGACATGCGGCGTATCGCGGAAATATTCGCCGGGACTGGTCACGCCGGTCCCGCCCAGGGAGAGGTCGAGCACCGCGGCCAGCGCCGCCAGTTCGTCGGCCGGCAGACCGGGGAGCGCTTCGGCATCAGTGAGCACCGCGCGGTCGGCGTGCGCGGCGACCGCCGGCTCGGCCAGCAAAATCTCGATCAGCGTGCGCGGGATCGAGCGGGCGGTACGCGGCGCGGCGCGTGCCGGTGCGGACGCCGCGCCACGCGCCGGCCGGATCTCGAACACCTGGTCGAGTTCGGCCTGGGTGACGCCGGCGCGCTCGGCCAAGGCTTTGCGCAGCATGAGCGACAGCATCGGCGCCTGGATCTGCTTGACCAGCGGCTTGGCCGCGGCGAGCCAGTTGGCGCGGCCCTCCTGCGTCGAGAGCCCGGTCTGTGCCGCCAGTTCGTCCATCAGAAACGCCGACAGCGGCGTGGCGGCCGTCACCTGCTGTTCGAACGCCTCGCGCCCGCTC
>CAZXNF010000707.1:0-1687 GCA_964641785.1 uncultured Streptomycetaceae bacterium
CACCAGCGCCTCGCCGATCTGGCGGCCAATCGTCAGCACCGGGTTGAGCGAGGTCATCGGCTCCTGGAAGATCATCGAGATCTCGTTGCCACGGATCTTGCGCATCGCGGATTCCGGCAGCGCGAGCAGATCGCGGCCCTCAAAGCGGATCTGCCCGCCGACCACTCGGCCGGGCGGCGACGCGATCAGGCGCAGGATGGTGAGCGAGGTCACACTCTTGCCGCAGCCCGACTCCCCCACTACCGCCAGCGTCTCGCCCGCGTTCACGCTAAACGACACCCCGTCCACCGCCCGCACCACGCCATCGCGTGTGAAGAAATGCGTCTGCAGGTCCTCGACTTCGAGCAGCGGGACTGGGTTCGGCGCGTTCATTACAGTCGCCCCCTCACATCCGTCGTGCCAGCCGCGGATCGAGCGCGTCGCGCATGCCGTCGCCCAGCAGGTTCACCGCCAGCACGGTCAGCGACAGGAAGATGCCGGGAAACAGAATGAGGTAGCCCGCGATCTGGAACAGGCTGCGCGCCTCGGCCATGATATTGCCCCAGCTCGGAATATTCGGCGGCGTGCCGGCCCCGATGAAGGACAGGATCGCCTCGGTGATCATCGCGGAGGCGCACACGTAAGTCGCCTGCACCAGCAACGGCGCCACCGTGTTCGGCAGGATGTGCCGCCAGAGGATCAGCGGCAGGCGGGTGCCGGCGGCGACCGCCGCCTCCACATACGGCTGCTCGCGCAGCGACAGCACGAGGCTGCGCACCAGGCGCACCACCCGCGGCACTTCCGCCAGCGTGATCGCCAGGATCACGTTGCCCACGCTGGCCTTGGTCAACGCCATCAAGGCAATCGCCAGCAGCACCGACGGGATCGACATCAGCCCGTCCATGATCCGCATCACGACGGCATCGACCCAGCGCAGATAACCGGTGACGAGCCCGATGGCAAGCCCCACCAGCGTGCCGAGTACGGCTACGGCCAGCCCGACCAGCAGGGAGATGCGTGCGCCATAGACCACGCGGCTGTAGACATCGCGTCCGAGCATGTCGGTGCCGAACCAGTGCTCGGCGGACGGCGGCTTCAGGCGATTGACCGGCGCCAGTGCCTGCGGATCCACCGTGCCAAGCCACGGTGCGAAGATCGCCATCAGCGTCATGGCGACCAGCACGACCGCGCCCGCGATCGCCGTCGGGTGGCGGCGGAACGCATCCTTGAAGCGCAGCCACGTCGGCGACAAGGATGGCGACGGCAATGCAGGCGCGGCGGCGGGCATGTCAGTAGCGAATCCGCGGATCGAAGAACATGTAACTCAGGTCCACCGCCAGGTTGATCAGCACGTAGACGGCGGAGAACAGCAGGATCACGCCCTGGATGATCGGATAGTCCCGGCGCAGGATCGCATCAACGGTCAGCCGCCCGATGCCGGGGATCGCGAACACGGTCTCCGTGACGATCGCGCCGCTGATCAGAAGCGCGATGCCGATGCCTACCACGGTCATGATCGGCACCGCCGCGTTCTTCAGCGCGTGGCCGACCAGTACCTGGGCGGGTGCCAGGCCCTTGGCCTGCGCGGTGCGCACGTAGTCCTGGGCGAGCACATCGAGCATGGTCGCGCGCGTGATGCGGGCGATCAGCGCGATGTAGACGGTGCCGCGCGCGGCGCTCGGCAGGATCAGGTGGCGCAGCCACTCCC
>CAZXNF010000708.1:0-1685 GCA_964641785.1 uncultured Streptomycetaceae bacterium
GGGCCGGGACGTGCCCGTGCGGCCCGACGGCCGTTATGGCGTTTCCAAGGTCTTCGGTGAGGCGGTGGGGCGGCTCTACGCGGACAAGCACGGCATGAGCGTGGCCTGCCTGCGCATCGGTTCGTTCCGCGCTGAGCCCGCGGACAAACGGCAGCTCACGACCTGGCTCTCCCACGGCGACATGGTGGAACTGGCGCGCTCCGCGATCGAGGCGCCCGAGTACCATTTCGTCGTGGTCTACGGCATTTCGGCGAATACGCGGGCGCGCTGGGACAGCCCGGACGCGGCGAAGATCGGCTACGCGCCGCGCGACAACGCGGAGGACTACGCGGCGGCGATCGCGGGCAAGCTCGCGCCGCCGGGGCCGGAGGCGGATTTCCACGGCGGCCCGTTCTGCGCGCTGGAGTTCACGGGCGATGCCAAGCGCATCGACTAGGCGCCCGGGCGGTTCAGGCCTTCAGCGCCGCGCGCAGACGCGCGATCGCGGAGTCCGGGCTGGTGAGGATTCTCGCTCCCGGAACGGCGGCAGCCACGCGCGGCGCGGCGCTCGCCATGGAGAACTGACCGAGCATGATGACTTCGCAGTCCGCGAGCGCCTTCGCGCCTTCCGCGATCAGGGCATCATGACCTTCGGGGTCGCCGGCCAGCAGCCGCTGCATGGCTTCCGGCACGGCCTTGGTGCGCAGCGTGACCGCACGGCCGCCGCCCTGGATTTTGCCGGCCGCCATGGCCTCGAACTCCGCCTGCATGGACGGGATGCTCGGCTCGAAGGTCGCGAGCAGGCCGATGCGGGTGGCTCCGGCGAGCGCGTCCGCGACCATTGCTTCGTTCGGCTTGAGGACGGGCACCGGCACGGCCTGGGCTGCACGCTCGATGGAGGTGCCGAACGCGGAGCACGTGAACAGGACGGCGTCCGCGCCGCAGTCCACCGCGTAGCGCGCCAACCGCACGAAGCGTTCGTGCATGGCATCGGTGATGCGGCCGTCGCGCGAGAGGTCGGACGCGAGCGAATCCTCGAGCAGGTTGGTGGTCTGCGCCTCGGGCCAGTTGCGCCGGAAAGCGGCAACAATGGGTTCGATGGCGACGGGGGTGGCGTGGATCAGTGCGATGCGGGGTGGATTCATGCGGGTATTTTAGCCGGAGCCGCATGCGGCTTCGAGCGGACGGTACCAGGACGCGGGCAACACCGCGCAACGTTTTGACAACCAGGAGGAGTCATGATCACAAGCAGCTTCAGCATTGCCAGAGGCATTAAGGCCGGCGCGTCCTTGGCGGCGGCCGTCGCCGCAGCGCTCGGCACGGGCGGCGCGCTTGCGCAGCAGGCGTATCCGACGAAGACGGTCCGCGTGCTGGTCGGGTTTGCGCCCGGCGGCGGTACCGACATCATGGCGCGCGCGGTGACCGCCAAGCTGTCGGATTCGATGAAGCAGCAGTTCGTGGTGGACAACCGGCCGGGCGCGAACGCGAACATCGCCGCGCGGCTGGCGGCCGAAGCACCGGGCGATGGCTACACGCTGCTGTTCATGTCCGTCACGCACATCATGAGCAAGCCGGTGTACAAGAACCTCGGCTACGACATCGAGCGCGACCTGACGCCGATCACCGTGGTGTCGACCGTGCCCAACGTCCTGTGCGTGCATCCTTCGCTGCCGGCGAAGACGGTGAAGGAGTACATCGCCCTCGCG
>CAZXNF010000709.1:0-1676 GCA_964641785.1 uncultured Streptomycetaceae bacterium
CTTCGCCCTCCGCGGCGGCGAACTCGCGCGCGTGCAGGCGGCCGGCGGCGACTGCCGCAAGGTGGTGTTCTCGGGCGTCGGCAAAACAGCGGCCGAGATCGACGCGGGGATCAAAGCCGACATCCTGTGCTTCAACGTCGAGTCGCGCGGCGAACTCGTGCGCCTGTCGCAACGGGCTCAGGCCGCCGGACGCGAAGCGCGCGTCAGCCTGCGCGTGAACCCCGACGTGGACGCAAAGACCCACCCCTACATCGCCACCGGGCTCAAGGAAAACAAGTTCGGGGTGCCCTTCGCGGATGCGCGGGCGCTGTACCGGGAGGCGCGGACGCTGCCGGGGCTGCGCGTCACCGGCATCGACTGCCATATCGGCTCGCAACTGACCGAACTGGAACCCTTCGTCGCTGCCGTGCAAAAAACCCTCGCGCTGGCCGACGAAGTGGCCGATGACAGCGGACCGCTGGAGCACATCGACATCGGCGGGGGCCTCGGCATCCGCTACCGGGACGAAACACCCCCGGACGTGCGGCGTTACGTGCGGGCGCTGACCGACGCCTTCGGCGCCCGTCCGGAAACCATCCTGGTGGAACCCGGCCGCGCGCTGGTCGGCAATGCCGGCCTGCTGCTCACCCGCGTCGAGTACCTCAAGCACGGCGCCGACCGCGAGTTCGCGGTAGTGGATGCCGCCATGAACGACCTCATGCGGCCGGCGCTCTACGACGCCTGGCACGAGATCGTGCCGGTGCGCCCGCGCGAAGGCGTGCGCCGCCGCTATGAAATCGTCGGCCCGGTCTGCGAGAGCGGGGACTTCCTCGGCCGCGACCGTGCGCTGGTGCTGGCCGACGGCGACCTCCTCGCCGTGCTGTCGGCGGGCGCGTACGGCATGAGCATGAGCTCCAACTACAACACGCGCCCGCGCGCCGCCGAAGTCATCGTCGATGGCGCCGCCGTCCACTTGGTGCGCGCGCGCGAGACCATCGCGCAATTGCTGGCGGACGAACGCACGCTGCCGTGAACGGCATCACGCGGCGGCCGCAACGGTCGCCGGCGGTCACATCAAGGCCGCATGGCGGTCGAATCGCGGCATGCTCGCGGCATGCTGACGATCAAAACGACTCGGCGAGCGCGGCGCGCAAGGTTTGCGGAGTGTTGCGTGCGCGCAAAAAACTGTTGCATTATTTTTATGCGGTAGCATAGAATTCATTTACCAAGTATTGCGTTGGTGTGGTTGTCAAGTCATGCCGGTCGTTTTTGAGTCGTCTTCGTGACGACTGAAGTCTGAAACGCGCGGTGTGCCGATGTGCATAGACGCAGTAACGCGATGCATGGGTAACAGAAGTAGTGGTGATAGTAAGGGCTGCACTCCAGGGCCTTTCTCAACTACGTTAGGAGATGACTATGGCGAAGAAAAAAGCCGCCAAGAAGAAAGCTGCCAAGAAAAAGAAGTAAGTAGTTAAAAAGAACGGGAGCCGGGTCTCCCGGCTCCCGTCTGTTTTTCCTCCGCTCCACGACCCTCCCGTTCTTCTGCCGATCCGCAGCCTGCCTGCGGCAACTTCGGCGTCTTGCTCCCGCGCACTGTCGCGGCGGCGGACCAAAAATAACTATTTGATTTACTTGAATTAATTTTCATTGCGCCACTGTGTGCGCCACGGCTCCACCGGGACCCGGCGCGCGCGCCG
>CAZXNF010000710.1:0-1675 GCA_964641785.1 uncultured Streptomycetaceae bacterium
CTGCACCACGCGCATTGTGGCCGGCGTGGGTGTGCCTCAGATCACCGCGGTGGCCAATGTCGCCAAGGCGCTGGCAAAGATGGACGTGCCGCTGATCGCGGACGGCGGCATCCGCTACTCGGGCGATATCGCCAAGGCGCTTGCAGCGGGCGCGCATACGGCCATGATCGGCAGCCTGTTCGCCGGCACCGAGGAGGCGCCCGGCGAGATCGAGCTTTACCAAGGGCGTTCTTATAAGTCTTACCGGGGTATGGGCTCGCTCGGCGCCATGCAACTGGGCGCGGCCGATCGCTATTTTCAGGATGCGGAGGAAGGCACCGAGAAACTGGTGCCGGAGGGCGTTGAGGGGCGTGTGCCCTACAAGGGCGGCGTGGTGCCGCTCGTCCACCAGTTGTGCGGCGGCCTGCGCGCGAGCATGGGCTACGTCGGCTGCGCGACGGTGGAGGAAGTCCGGCGTAAGGCGGAGTTCGTCGAGATCACCAGTGCCGGCATGCGCGAGTCGCACGTCCACGATGTGCAGATCACGAAGGAAGCACCCAATTACCGGGTTGAGTAGGCGGGATCGGGATACGCGGCATGCATGACAAGATCCTGATTCTCGATTTCGGCTCGCAGGTCACCCAGCTCATCGCGCGCCGGGTGCGCGAAGCGCAGGTCTACTGCGAAATCCATCCCTGCGATGTCTCCGATGCCTTCGTGCGCGACTTCGCGCCCAGGGGCGTGATCCTCTCCGGCAGCCATATGTCCGCCTACGAGGAGGCCACCGAACGCGCGCCGCAGGCCGTGTTCGAGCTGGGCGTGCCGGTGCTCGGCATCTGCTACGGCATGCAGACCATGGCGCAGCAACTCGGCGGCAAGGTCGAGGCCGGCAAAGTGCGCGAGTTCGGCTTCGCCGAGGTGCGCGCGCGCGGCCACACGCGGCTGTTCGACGGGATCGAGGACGTGCGTAATACGGAAGGGCATGGCCTGCTGAAGGTGTGGATGAGTCATGGCGACAAGGTCACCGCCATGCCGCCGGGCTTTACGTTGATGGCGTCCAACGAGGCCTGTCCGATCGCCGGCATGGCGGACGAGAAGCGCGGCTTCTACGCCGTACAGTTCCATCCGGAAGTCACGCATACGCGCAAGGGCAAACAGATCCTGCAGCGTTTCGTGCACGACATCTGCGGTTTGCACGGCGACTGGAACATGCCCGACTACGTCACCGAGGCTGTGGCGCGCATCCGCGAGCAGGTCGGCAAGGAGGAGGTGATCCTCGGTCTGTCCGGCGGCGTGGATTCATCGGTGGCGGCGGCGCTGATCCACAAGGCAATCGGCCCGCAACTCACCTGCGTGTTCGTCGATCACGGTCTGCTACGGCTGAACGAGGCCGCGCAAGTGATGGACACCTTCGCGCAGCACATGCAGGTCAAGGTCATTCACGTGGATGCCGCCGACGAGTTCTACACGGCGCTGTCCGGTGAGACCGATCCGGAACAGAAGCGCAAGATCATCGGCCGGCATTTCGTCGACATCTTCCAGCGCGAGTCCGCCAAGATTGCCAACGCGAAGTGGCTCGCACAGGGCACGATCTACCCCGACGTGATCGAATCCGCCGGCGCCAAGACCAAGAAGGCCACGACCATCAAGTCGCACCACAACGTCGGCGGCCTGCCGGACACGCTGCACCTGAAAC
>CAZXNF010000711.1:0-1664 GCA_964641785.1 uncultured Streptomycetaceae bacterium
AGCAATGCGGCGATGAGTCCACGCGTGATGCGAAAGGGATGGTGCTGCATGCGCTCCTCCTGCGCCTGGCGGTTGTTATGAGTGAGTCTGCTTGCAGCCGGGCGGCCTGCATGCTAACGCGGCACCCCGTCAGCGGCTAGTCTCCCTTGATCCCGGCGTCCTTGATCACCTTCGCCATTCTTGCGAACGTACTCCGCGTCAGCTCCGCAAGCGCGTCAGGGGTGCCTGGCCGCGGCGTGGCGCCCAGCGAGAGCAAGCGTTCACGGATGACCGGATCGTTGAGTGCCCTGGCCACCTCGCCATTGACGCGGTCGATCGCAGCACGCGGCGTGCCTTTGGGCGCGAACATACCGGTCCAGGTGGAAAACACGAAACCGGGAACACCCGACTCCGCCAATGTGGGCACTTCGAGCAACAGCGGCGAGCGGGTTTCGGTCGCCACACCGAGTGCGTTCAGGCGGCCAGCCTTGATCGGCGCAAGCACCACAGACAGCGCGGAGAACATGACTGGCACGCGCCCCGCCTGCACGTCGAGTGCCGCCTGCGTGGCGCCACGGAACGGCACGTGCAGCAGTGACGCGCCGGTGGCCGCCTTGAACATCTCCATCACGACGTGATGCGAGCCGCCGTTACCCGCCGAGGCGTAGTCGATGCTCTGCGGCCGGGCTTTCGCCAGCGCGACCAGTTCCTTCGCGTTTCGCACGGGAAGCGACGGATGCGCGATCAACACCCAGGTACTCGTACTGACGAGGCTGATCGGGTCGAACAGGGCGAGCGGATCGAAGCCCGCGCGGTTCTGCAGGATCGGAACATAGGTGAGCGTGCTGTCGCTGATGCCGCCGATCGTGTAGCCGTCGGGTGCGGCCCGCGCGAGGCGGTCGACGCCGATCATGCCTGCCGCGCCCGGCAGGTTCTCCACCACCAGTTGCTGGCCGATGTTCTCCGACATCTTCTGCGTGACAAGACGCAGCGAGGTATCACCGGCGCTGCCCGCCTGCACGGGCGATACGACCAGGATGGACCGCGCGGGGTAGGTCTGCGCGGCGGCGATGGCGGATCCAAGACCTGTGGCCGCCATGACGAGACGTGCGCAGGCGCGCATCCGATACGATTTCTTCATTGCCCCTCCTCCTTCTTGTTTGGGTACTCCGGGCGACCTCAGGTCTTGTCCGCCAGTTGCATCGCCCTCACTCCGATCTGCACCGTCAGCGCGCCGGTCATCGGCAGCACGCACGAGATCGCCTCCAGCACCTGCAGGCGCGTCATGCCGCAGGCGTACGCGCGGCGGATGTGCGCCGCGGCGAGCTCGACCTCGCCGCGCGCCGACAGCGCCGCGATTGCGACCAGCTCGCGCGGCCCCGGGCCCAGGTGGTGATCGCCCGCCCCTTCCGGCAGCAGGCAATGGCCAAGCCAGCGCCCTGCATGACGTGCCAGCTCGGGGTCCAGTTCGGCCACATAGCGCCACTCGGGCGTATCGAAGACGGTTTCGTTGCCGGCGGATGGCGCTTCGCGTCCCATGGTGAGTTCCGGGAATGGCGTCAGGGTCTTCGGCGGGCCGCCGGGCGGCAGCTTGCCGAAGGGATAGGCCGGATCGTTGGCGTTGATCATTGCCAGCGCGACATGCGCGACGGTCGACCAGCCGACCACGGCGGCCCGCCGAAGAC
>CAZXNF010000712.1:0-1662 GCA_964641785.1 uncultured Streptomycetaceae bacterium
ATCGTGCGCCGCGCGGGCGATGTGATTCCGGAGGTCGTCGGCGTGGTGCTGGAACGTCGGCCCGCGGACGCCGGGCCACCGTTCGACCTGTTTCGGCGACTGCACGGTAAGTGCCCGGTGTGCGGCAGCGCCATCGCGCGCGAGGAAGAAGAGGCCGACTGGCGCTGCACCGGCGGGCTTTACTGCGCGGCGCAGCGCAAGCAGGCCATCCTGCACTTTGCCTCGCGACGGGCGCTCGACATCGAGGGGCTGGGCGAGAAGCTGGTCGACCAGCTGGTGGATGGCGGACTGGTGCGCACCTTGCCCGAGCTTTACACGCTGGGGGTCGCCAAGTGGGCTGCGCTGGAGCGCATGGCCGAGAAGAGCGCGCAGAACCTGCTGGAGGGCCTGGAGAAGAGCAAGCGCACGACGCTGGCGCGTTTCCTGTACGCGCTCGGCATCCGGCATGTCGGTGAGACGACGGCGAAGGATCTCGCGCGCCACTTCGGCGGCCTCGATCGTATCCTGGACGCAACGGTCGAGCAGTTGCTTGAGGTCAACGACGTGGGCCCGGTGGTGGCGCAGAGCCTGCGCACCTTCTTCGACCAGCCGCATAACCGCGAAGTGGTGGAGCAATTGCGCGCGGCGGGCATCCTCTGGGAGGAACATGCAGGCACCCCGGCCGACACTACGCCAAAGCCGCTGGCCGGCAGGACGCTGGTACTGACGGGCACACTGCCGACGCTGGCGCGCGAGGATGCCAAGGCGCTGATCGAGGCTGCCGGCGGCAAGGTTGCCGGATCGGTCTCGAAAAATACCGACTATGTGGTTGCCGGTGCGGAGGCAGGCAGTAAACTCGACAAAGCGCGCACCCTGGGTGTGACCATACTGGATGAAGCGGGGCTGCACGCCCTGCTGAAGGATGCTTGATGCGCAAGATCACGAAAGCGGTGTTCCCGGTGGCTGGCCTCGGCACGCGGTTCCTGCCCGCCACCAAAGCAAGCCCCAAGGAAATGCTGCCGGTGGTGGACAAGCCGCTGATCCAGTACGCGGTGGAGGAGGCGATTGCCGCCGGTATCACCGAACTGGTGTTCGTCACCGGCCGCAGCAAACGGGCGATCGAGGACCACTTCGACAAAGCCACCGAGATCGAATCCGAACTGCACGCGCGCAACAAGCGCCACCTGCTGCCGATGATCCAGGACATCCTGCCGCGCGGCGTGTCGTGCATCTACGTGCGCCAGGCCGAGGCGCTGGGACTCGGGCATGCGGTGCTGTGCGCGCGCCCGGTGGTGGGCGAACAGCCCTTCGCGGTGATTCTCGCGGACGACCTGATCGATGCGCGCGTGCCGGTGATGCGGCAGATGACACAGCTTTACGCACGCACGGCCGCCTCGGTGCTGGCCGTGCAGCAGGTGGCGAGGCACGAGACCTCGAGCTACGGCATCGTGAAGCCGGGCCGCCGGATCGGATCCGCGTGGCCGGTCGCCGGAATCGTCGAGAAGCCCGCGCCCGCCAAAGCACCGTCGCGGCTGGGCGTCGTCGGCCGTTACGTGCTGTCGCCGCGCATCTTCCACCATCTCGCGCACGCGAAGCCGGGGTCGGGTGGCGAGATCCAGCTGACCGATGCAATCGCCGCATTGCTGGCGGAGGAGCAGGTGCTGGCCTACGCCTTCGAAGGCC
>CAZXNF010000713.1:0-1657 GCA_964641785.1 uncultured Streptomycetaceae bacterium
ACATCAAGGAGCGGCTGGATTTCTCCTGCGCGCTGTTCAACGCCGACGCCGAACTGATCGCGAATGCACCGCACATGCCCGTCCACCTGGGGTCCATGGGCGAATCGGTGAAAAGCGTGCACGCCAACAACGCGGGCCGCATGCGTCCAGGCGACGTGTTCATGCTGAACGACCCGTACCACGGCGGCACGCACCTGCCCGACATCACGCTCATCACCCCGGTGTTCGACGACGCGGGACAACACATCCTCTTCTACGTCGGCTCGCGCGGCCACCACGCCGACGTGGGCGGCATCACGCCCGGCTCCATGCCTTCGGACTCGAAGGTGATCGAAGAGGAAGGCGTGCTGATCGACAACTTCCTGCTGGTGTCGGAAGGCCGCCTGCGCGAAGCCGAAACGCGTGATCTGTTCCTGTCGGCCCGCTACCCGGCGCGCAATTTCGACCAGAACCTCGCGGACTTGCGCGCGATGATCGCCGCCAACCAGAAAGGCGTGACCGAACTGCGGCGCATGGTGGAGCACTTCGGCATCGAGGTCGTGCACGCCTACATGCGCCATGTGCAGGACAACGCCGAGGAAGCCGTCCGTCGCGTACTCGACGTGCTGCAGGACGGCACGTTCGAGTACGAAATGGACCACGGCGCCATCATCAAGGTCGCCATCCGGCGGCACCCGCAGCAGCGCACCGCCACCATCGACTTCACCGGGTCCAGCGCGCAACTCCCGAACAACTTCAACGCGCCCAAGGCCGTGGCCATGGCCGCGTGCTGTACGTGTTCCGCACGCTGGTGGACGACGACATCCCGCTCAATGCCGGGTGCCTGAAGCCGCTGGACGTGATCGTGCCTGAAGGCTCGATGCTGAATCCGCGCTATCCCGCGGCGGTGGTCGCCGGCAACGTGGAAACCTCGCAGTGCTCAACGGACGCGCTCTACGGCGCCCTCGGCAAGATGGGCGCCTCGCAGGGCACGATGAACAACTTCACCTTCGGCAATGACCGCTACCAGTACTACGAAACGATCTGCGGTGGTTCCGGCGCGGGCGAGAACTTCGACGGGACCGACTGCGTACACACGCACATGACCAACTCGCGGCTGACCGATCCAGAAGTCCTGGAATGGCGCTTCCCGGTGCTGCTGGAGGAGTTTTCGATCCGGCGCGGCAGCGGCGGTAAGGGACGATGGCGCGGTGGCGATGGCGCCCTGCGCCGCATCCGCTTCCTGCAAGCCATGAGTGCGTCGGTGCTGTCGGGGCACCGGCGCGTGCCGCCTTATGGCATGGCGGGCGGGCAGCCCGGCGCGGTCGGGCGGAACAGCGTCGTCCGCGCGGACGGCACGGCCGTCGAAGTCGGGGGCTGCGATACCGTCGAAATGAAACCCGGTGATGTGTTCGTGATAGAGACGCCGGGCGGCGGGGGTTACGGTGCCCCCGCGTCAGAATAGTTGTCGCCTCGATAGAATCATAAACTTGGGGGCGATAAGGATGAAAAATGGCACGCTACGGACAGGCATTCAAAGACAGAGCGGTGGCACGTTTGCTGCCGCCGGAGAGCAAGGCGCTGGAGCGGGTTGCGCGGGAAGTGGGCATTGTGCCGAGGACACTGGAGCGTTGGCGGGAGGATGCGCAGTCCAGGCCCGCCCGAGGGCGGGCCTGGA
>CAZXNF010000714.1:0-1648 GCA_964641785.1 uncultured Streptomycetaceae bacterium
GGCGCGATCTCTTCCCCTGCGCGACCAACATCGACGCGACGCAGATCGTCCCGGCGTCCAAGCTCGTGTCCACGATCACCGGTTACCCGGTGCAGCCCAACAAGGCGGTGGTCGGCGCCAATGCCTTCGCCCACGAGTCAGGCATCCACCAGGATGGGGTGCTCAAGCACCGCGAGACCTACGAGATCATGCGGGCCGAGGATGTGGGCTGGAATGCCAACAAGCTCACGCTCGGCAAGCTCTCGGGCCGCAGCGCGTTCAAGAATCGCCTGCAGGAGCTGGGCATCGAACTCGCGTCCGAGGAAGCCCTCAACGCCGCCTTCAAGCGGTTCAAGGACCTTGCGGACAAGAAGCGGGAGATCTTCGACGAGGACATCCAGGCGCTGATTACCGAGGAAAACCTCGACCACGTCGAGAACGAGCGCTTCAAGCTCGTCGCCATGACGGCGCATTCCGAAACCGGCGAGCTGCCCTACGCGCGTGTCGTGATGGCGGATGGCGGTCAGGAACACGAGACGAAGTCGCAGGGCAGCGGTCCGGTGGACGCGGCCTTCAAGGCGATCGAGTCGCTGGCAAGAAGTGGCGCCGACCTGTTGCTCTATTCCGTCAACAACATCACCAGCGGCACCGACTCGCAGGGCGAGGTGACGGTGCGGCTGACGCGGGAGGGGCGCATCGTCAACGGCCAGGGCGCGGACACCGACATCGTGGTGGCCTCGGCCAAGGCCTACATCAACGCGCTCAACAAGCTGCAGTCGAAGGCCGAGCGGCTTAATCCCCAGATGTAGGCGGGGCGCGCCGCGCTACTTCTCTGAAGGTGACCAGCAGAGCGATCAGCGCGGCGCGCGCGCCGGCCGCGTCGGTGACCGGCGGGTCGAAGGGGAAGCGCAGCAGCTCGCCGTCCGCGAGCACGTCGAAACCGTCGCTGTCGATGCCGGTTATGACCGGCGCGGCGGCTGTCCGGTCGTACACGTGCCGGCAGTACTCGCGCAGGTTATGGGCGTGGTCGGCGTTCATGTGGGCGAGGATGTCCTTCTCGGCGTCCGCCAAGGCGCTGTCCGGCGGTGCGAATTCGGCGGCGCTGAACCAGTGGATGTCGCCGAAGCCGCCGATGCAGTGCACGGCGTGTGTTTGCAGCCGGTAGAGCGTGAAATCGCCTAGCGCGACCAGGCGGGCAGCGGAGGGCCGGTAGCGCAGGTAGCGTGCCAGCAGCCGGTCGTCATCTGCCACCGGCGTGATCTTTCCCGCCACGGTCAGCCGCGCACCCGCTTGCACGTCGCCATTGCCCGGGGCATCGAACACCGTGAGGCTGGCCCGTGCATCGGCTCGCAGGTTCTTCGTATGCTCGGCGAGCGCGCTGACCAGAAAGAACGGACCGCCGGCGTGATCGGTGACGTAAGGTACGACCGAGCCGCAGGGCACGCCT
The DNA here is from genome assembly GCA_964641785.1 of uncultured Streptomycetaceae bacterium. Classification (GTDB taxonomy): domain Bacteria; phylum Pseudomonadota; class Gammaproteobacteria; order Burkholderiales; family SG8-41; genus CAZXNF01. Next base: position 1,427 of record CAZXNF010000714.1, read on the forward strand.
GCGATGGCAGGATTCAGAGACAGCGTGGACAGCACGCCGTGGCGCTGCGTGCGGAGATAGCGGCGGGCGTCCGCCGCGTTCATCGTGCCAGCTTGAGGGCGATCTCCGCCAGGCGCCGGCCCTGGGCGAGGCACAAGGTCTTTTCGGCGGACGAGAGCGGACGGTCCGACAGTGGCCCGGCCAGGTGGCTGGCGCCATAGGGCGTGCCGCCGCTGTCGGACC
>CAZXNF010000715.1:0-1645 GCA_964641785.1 uncultured Streptomycetaceae bacterium
GCCGCCCGGCGGCGAGCATGGACGAGGTGCGCGAGGCCTGCGCCGCGGCGCACGCGCTGGAATTCATCGAACGGCTGCCGCAGGGTTTCGATACGGACCTTGGCGAGCGCGGCGTGAAACTCTCCGGTGGCCAGCGGCAACGGCTGTCGATCGCCCGGGCGCTGCTGGCTAACCGGCCGATCCTGCTGCTGGACGAGGCGACGAGTTCGCTCGATGCCGAAAGCGAGCGCCAGGTCGCCCAGGCGTTGGAACAGCTCTCGCGCGGCCGCACGACACTGGTGATCGCACACCGCCTCGCAACCGTGCGCAATGCCGACCGCATCATCGTCCTGGAACGCGGCCGCATCCACGCGGTGGGTACGCACGAGGAACTGCTGAAGGCAAATGGACTGTATGCGCATTTCGCGCGGCTGCAGCTCATCGCGGACGACGAGGTGGTTTGAACGGCGGGCGGAAGCGTCGTTGATGGACGAGATCAGCGCGAACGCGCGCGCGAACCGGCCGCCGGCGCGTCGCGCATGCCGGGCATCGTCTGCGTTTCCCACGGCAGGTTGGGTGTGAGCAGCACGTTCAGCAGGTTGTCCTGGAAGTTGATGTTGCTGGTCAAACGGTTGTGGCGCTCGCACAGAAAAAAGTAATAGGCGATCGGCAGGAAGCTTTCCTCGTTCTGCGGCGCGGTCGGGTCGAGTGTTTCGCGCGCGAGCAGCGAAGGCTTTGTGACCCGGCCATCGCCCGGCTCGAGCATCGCCTGTTCCAGCGCTGCGGACGCGCCCCCGCGCACGTCCTCCGGTTTCAGGCGGGTGCGCGGCAGGCCGTCGACGTCTTCGATGGCGATCCGGGCCGGCGTCAGCGTGCAGTCGCCGCCGAACAACACGTAGCGGATCGGCGTCGCCGGCTCTGGCGTCGACAGCATCCAGCTCAGGCGGCGCGCGCGCTCGAGCTGGTACGCGAAGTACTTGCGCAGCGCGGCCAGATACGCATCGGCGTCCGGGCCGCGTTCGGCGCGGATGCGCGCGACGGCCGTCGGATCGTACACGTTCCATCGATAGCGCTCCCACGTCGCGGGCTCGTACAGGTCATCGGGCAGCGTTTTCGCGGACGCGTCGATCAGCCAGTTGGCGATCGGATGCGGAAACAGTTGATAGCCGCTGGACATCGTGGTGAGAATCTCCGGCCGCATCTGCTTCAACCCGATCGGCTCGCCCACGAGATAGCTCTGGAGCGCGGAGACGGCGCCAAAGTTAGGCGAGCCGAGCAGGATGAGCTTGCGCACGCGCCGGGTTCCGTGCAGCGTGATGAGGGAGGGCATCCCGCCGAGCACATCGACCGTGCCGTAGCGCAGGTAGTAGCGGGCGATCACGCCCCCCATGCTGTGCGCGACGATGTCCACGCGCAGATCCGGTCTGCCGTAGTCCCTGCGTACCGTCTCGATCAGCGCCTCGAGGCCCTTGGCGTGCTTGACGTTGTCCTGCCGCCAGTCGTAGGGAAACAGGTAGTACCGCCGCTCGCCCTTCTTCACCGGCGTGCCCGGCGTCGCCGGAACATAGCCGCCGAAGCGGACCAGTGCGTCGATGATGGGGCCGTAGTAATCCCGCCCGAGAACGCTGTCGGCGATGTCGAACGCTTCAAGGTCGTCGGGCAGCAC
>CAZXNF010000716.1:0-1640 GCA_964641785.1 uncultured Streptomycetaceae bacterium
ACTCATGGACATCGTGCGGCCCTTCGTGTTCCGCCGCCACCTGGATTACAGCGCGATTGCGGCACTGCGCGCGCTGCACCGGCAGATCCGCGAGGAAGTCGCCCGCCGCGACCGCGCCGACGACATCAAGATCGGTCCCGGCGGCATCCGCGAGATCGAATTCATTGTCCAGCTTTTCCAGCTGATCCGCGGCGGGCGCGAGCCGGAACTGCGCGCGCGCGGCACCCGCGAGGCGCTCCGCGCCCTGTCCGCGCGCGAATTGCTGCCCGCCGAGGTCGTCGAAGCGCTGGCGGCCGCCTACGTCTTTCTGCGCAACCTCGAGCACCGTCTGCAGTACCTCGACGACCAGCAGACCCAGCGCCTGCCGCGCGCCGACGACGACCGCGCGTGCGTGGCGACGGCCATGAACCTGCCCGACTGGACGGCGCTGGCGGTGGCGCTCGACGCGCAGCGCGCGGTAGTGTCGGCGCAATTCGACCGCGTGTTCGCCGAAGCGCCGGAGCACGGCGAGGCAGCCGTCCTGCCACTTGCGCGGGCGCCCGACGCGGAGACCGCAGCGGCGCACCTCAGCGCGCTCGGCTACGCCGATCCGGCGGCGCTGCTGGCGGAATGGAACCGCCTGCGGACGTCCTCCCGCATCCGCGCCATGCCCGCAACGAGCCAGTCCCTGCTTGAGCGCCTCGTCCCGCTGGCGCTCGTCGCCGGGGCGCGGCAGCCGCAGCCCGATCTCGCCATCACACGGCTGCTTCGTTTGCTGGAAGCCATCGCCCGGCGCGAATCGTACCTGGCGCTGCTGGTCGAGTTTCCGCAGGCCCTGGAAACCCTCGCCCGGCTGGTCGGCGCCAGCCCGTGGGTCGCCGACTACCTGTCCCGCCACCCCATCCTGCTCGACGAACTGCTCGACGGGCGCGCGCTGCACGCAGCACCCGACTGGCCGCGTCTCGCCGCCGCGCTGCGCGCACAGCTCGACGCGCTCGATCCCGACGTCGAGCAGCAGATGGACGCCCTGCGCCACTTCAAACAGCAGCAGACCATCCGCCTCATCGCGCAGGACCTCGCCGGCGAACTGGCGCTGGAGAAACTGTCCGACCACCTGACGGACCTGGCCGATCTCATCCTGCGCGAAACGCTGTGCCGGTGCTGGGCCGGCCTGAAGACGCGCCATTGCACCGAGCCGCGCTTCGCGGTCATCGGCTACGGCAAGCTGGGCGGCAAGGAACTCGGCTACGCATCGGACCTCGACATCGTGTTCCTCTACGCGGACGACGCGCCCGAAGCCTGGGAACACTACGCGCGGCTGGCCCAGCGCATCAGCGCCTGGCTCACCACCATCACGCCGGGCGGCGTCCTCTACGAAACCGACCTGCAGTTGCGGCCCGACGGCGGCAAGGGGCTGCTGGTAAGCACCGTGGAGAGTTTCGCGACCTACCAGCACAAGAGCGCGTGGACCTGGGAGCACCAGGCGCTGACCCGCGCCCGCTGGTGCGCGGGTGACGCCGCCATCGGCGCCGCGTTCGAGGCGATCCGGCGCGAAGTGCTGACGCAGCCGCGCGACGCCGGCGCGCTCGCCCGCGAAGTCGTGGCGATGCGCGAAAAAATGCTCGCGGCGCATCCCAACGCGAGCGGCCTGTTCGACCTCA
>CAZXNF010000717.1:0-1217 GCA_964641785.1 uncultured Streptomycetaceae bacterium
GCATCGGGTTCATTCGTTCACAATTAGTAGACTATATTTACGACTGGTGAGTAAGCCGACCCGCGAAGCGGGTTCGGCTTGAATGAATTGTTAGGCGGTGGCATGTTAATCCCAGTGTGCATAGCCCGCGAGATACTCTTGAATAACGATGTGCACCGTTGTACCGCAATGAGGGGAAGCCAAGTAGCGGTACATGCCAGGCTGTACAACTACCCAAGGCAGATCTGGCTCTTGGTCAACTATAAGACGCTGCATAGCTCTACTACCGACCTCGGGCCACACCGATGGACCTTCGGGGCGCTCGAAAGAAAACAGATCCGGCTCTGAAAGCAGTGCCAACGGGACAGCCCAAACGACGTCTGGCTCTGTAGGGCGTGGCTCGTGCAACTCGTGAAGGGCGTGACCTTGTGCAAGCTTGGTTATCACCGAATTGACTCGCTCTTGCTCGGCTCTAAAGACGATTTTCCCGCCGTCCACAGTGCGAGCGTTCTCGATCCGAGCTTGAAGCGGAGCCGAATGCTCTAAGGTTCTCTTGATGGATGAGCGTGCGATCGTTCTTGGATCAGTGGAGCCTGCGAGAACACACGCCACGAGACAGGCAAGATACTGCTCGTCCGCAGAGAAACTGGCGTTGCATTGACGGCATGCAGGTACAACCGGCAAGTCATCAGAGAAGTGGCTGATCCAGAAAGACGCGGGACGGGCAATGGTCTCGCGTACCAGTGCCACCACCACAGAATGCGCAGTAAAGCAGTATTCTTTCATCGCCAAATGATTGAAGTGCCATATAGCTTGATCCGCCGCCTAACTTGGTTTATCCGACTGTTGCTCGAAACAACATTAACAAGTGTCCGTTGGACAGGAAAGGCAGCACGCTGCGGAATCGCCTTTGCGATCAGAATCCTAGCGCGTTTTTCCGCTGCGGGCATCCGGCGAAACAAACGACCAGCGCGGGATAAGTCGCGCGCCAAGCAGGCTATCGGACGAACTACTTTAAGTAGTGTCCGTTTAACCGGGGTGCTGCGGCAAGGCGATTCGACTTGAAAAACAGTCCTTTGACGGCGCTGGCTGCTGCCGGCCAACATGAACGTTGCACGATAACGCGAGGCGCTCACCCCGCCTCCAGGAACCCCAGCACCAGCCGGTTGAATTCCTCCGGCCGCGTCTTCGAGATCGAATGCCCGCCGCCGTGCAGCACCTTGAGCGTGCTGCCGGGG
>CAZXNF010000717.1:1227-1637 GCA_964641785.1 uncultured Streptomycetaceae bacterium
GGGCCGGCGTGATGTAGTCGTTGTCGGACGCGAGGATCAGCGTCGGCGCCTGGATGCGGGCATGGCCGGCGCGGCGGTCGAAAGCAAGCAGCGCGTCGATGCGGCCGATGGACACTTCCACCGGCGGCGCGCCCTTCGCCGACCGCTGCCGTTCTTCGTCGATTTCCGCGTCGTGCGCGTTGACGTAATCGGGCGGGAGCAGCCACAGCGGGTGGAACAGGGCGTGCAGCTCCGGCCCGCATTCCTGGAACATGCGGCGGCGCGCCTCGAACAGCCGCCGGAACCACGGATCGCAGTGCGTCCAGGTGCTCGCCAGTACCAGCCGCGAGACGCGCTGCGGCTGCTCGATAGCGAGCGTCTGGCCGATGGCGCCGCCGTCGCAGTGCCCCGCACCGCGCGCGAAGGTGTAG
>CAZXNF010000718.1:0-1635 GCA_964641785.1 uncultured Streptomycetaceae bacterium
CACGACGTGGACGAGGCCATCCTGCTGGCCGACAAGATTCTGCTGATGTCGAACGGGCCGCAGGCGCGCATCGCGGAGATCGTGGTCAACACGCTGCCGCGCGACCGCACGCGTTACACCATCCACAAAGATCCGCAGTACTACCCGATCCGCAACCATCTGGTCGATTTCCTGGTGAGCCGCTCGAAGAGTTTCAGCGAGCAGCCGCCGGCGGACTACGACCCGAAGGCGCCGCCCGAAGTGAGGCCCGGCATGGTCGCCGCCGAGGTGCCGCCGATCGTCGCCCGCGCCGAGGCCGAGGCGCGCCCGGTTGCCGTTACTGCGGCCAACGTCATCAACCTGCGTCACTGATTTTTGCCAAGGAGAGTCGCATGAAACGTTCCACCAAAACCGGGGAGATCCTGATGGCCGCTGCCGCTCCCGCCAAACCCATGCAGCGCAGCGACGTGACCGAGCTGGTCGTCATGCAGCGCATCAAGAAGGGTCTGTCGTGGGCCAAGATCGCGAAAGTGGTCGGCCAGAGCAAGGAATGGACGACGGCCGCGCTGCTCGGCCAGATGCAGATGACCAAGCCGCAGGCCAAGGCCGCGGGCAAGCTGCTCGGCCTGCCCGAATACGCCGTGCTGCTGCTGCAGCAGGTCCCGTACAAGGGCTCGCTGCCGACGGCGGTGCCGACCGATCCGCTGATTTACCGCTTCTACGAGTTGGTCAGCGTGTACGGCACGACCTTCAAGGAACTGATCCATGAAGAGTACGGCGACGGCATCATGAGCGCGATCGACTTCAAGATGGACCTGTCGCGCGAGGCCGATCCCAAGGGCGACCGCGTCAAGATCGTGATGAGCGGGAAGTATCTGCAGTACAAGACCTACTGAAACGGACGCGGCGACCCGCCGTGCCGGTTCAGTTTCGGCGGAGCAGAATCGGACAGCGCCGCTGCCGTTCTATCCGCCGGTTGTAGTTTTTTTCGCCTCGTCAACGGTGCTGGTGTTCTTCTTCCCGCAGCTCGCCCTGTGGCTGCCCAAGGTGATCGGCTGGTAGCGGCGGAGCAGCGGGTCTGGCGCGTATCCGCTAGCGCGACTTATACAGCTTCTCGATCTCCGCGGCGTCGTCGGTCTGTGAGGGCGGCGTGTCCGCACCCGGGTCGGGGGGCGCGACACTTTCGACCGGCGCGGGCCCGCCCGCCTGCGGCTTGTCCAGGAATCCGGTGACGATGCCGGGCCAGAGGATGATGATCGCGACCAGCAGCAGCTGCAGCCCGACCCAGGGCACGGCGCCCCAGTAAATGTCGGAACTCTTCACCTCCTTCGGCGCCACGCCGCGCAGGTAGAACAGCGCGAAGCCGAACGGCGGATGCATGAAGGACGTCTGTAGCACCGCGCCGATCACCACGCCGAACCAGATGAGGTCGATGCCGAGCTTGTCCGCGACTGGCGCGAGCAGCGGAATGATGATGAAGGCCAGCTCGAAGAAGTCGAGGAAGAACGCCAGGACGAAGACCAGAATATTGACGACGATCAGGAACCCCAGCTGGCCGCCGGGCAATGCCGACAACAGATGTTCCACCCACTTGTGGCCTTCCACGCCATAGAACGTCAGGCTGAACACGCGTGCGCCGATCAGGATGAACACGAT
>CAZXNF010000719.1:0-1629 GCA_964641785.1 uncultured Streptomycetaceae bacterium
GCTAACGAGCCGTTCGAAGTGGCGATGCGCCGCTTCAAGCGCACCATCGAGAAAACCGGGCTGCTGACCGAATTGCGTGCCCGCGAGTTCTACGAAAAGCCCACCGCCGAGCGCAAGCGCAAGCTCGCCGCGGCCGTGAAGCGCCATCACAAGCGCATCCGTTCCCAGCAACTGCCGCCGCGGATGTATTAAGCGTATCCGCTCGGCAGCCACCGAAAGGGTGAGGGTTAAAATCTTCACCCTTTTGCTTTTGTTCCGTCCTTTCCCCACACGATAGCCATGGCCGCCCTCAAAGACCGCATTACCGACGACATGAGGGCTGCGATGCGCGCCAAGGATGCGCCGCGCCTGTCCGCGATCCGCATGCTCACGGCCGCGATCAAGCAGCGCGAGGTGGACGATCGCAAGGACCTGACCGACGCGGACGTGATCGGCATCGTCGACAAGCTGCTCAAGCAGCGCCGCGATTCGATCACGCAGTTCGAGCAGGGCGGCCGGCAGGATCTGGCCGATCACGAGAAATTCGAGGTCTCGGTGCTCGAGGCCTACATGCCGCAGGCCCTGTCCGAGGCCGAGGTGACGGCGGCCATTGCGGCGGCCGTCGCCGAGTCCGGCGCGAAAGCACCGGCCGACATGGGCAAGGTGATGGCGCTGCTCAAACCCCGGCTGGCGGGACGCACCGACATGAGCAAGGTCTCCGGCCTGGTCAAGGCGCAGCTCTCCGCCGGCGCTTGAGCGCCGGCCCGGAAAAGGGCGCGCCTATAATGGTTTTTCTTCCGGCCGGCCCCTCGGCAGTCCGGATGCGTTGTGAGGCTCCCGTTCCGAACCCTCCCGCACCACGGCCATGATCCCGCAGAGCTTCATCCAGGATTTGCTCGGCCGCGTCGACATCGTCGAGGTGATCGACCGCCACGTGAAGCTCAAGAAGACGGGCGCGAATTATTCCGCCTGTTGCCCCTTCCACGGCGAGAAGACGCCGTCCTTCACCGTCAGTCCGACCAAGCAGTTCTACCATTGCTTCGGCTGCGGCGCGCACGGCAGCGCGGTCGGTTTCATGATGGAGTACGCGGGGCTCGGCTTCATCGATGCGGTGAAGGACCTCGCGCAGTCCGTCGGCATGACCGTGCCGGAAGTGCGCGACGAGCGCGAGCGCGCGCCGCGCGAGGGCCCCGACCTCCACGACGTGCTGCAGAAGGCGGCCAAGCATTACCGCGACCACCTGCGCGAGACGCCGCGCGCCATCGACTACCTCAAGGACCGCGGCCTGACCGGCGAGGTCGCCAAGACTTTCGGCATCGGCTACGCGCCGGACGGCTGGCAGGGCCTCGGCGCGGCGTTCGCCGAGTACGACTCCCCGGCGCTGGTGGCGGCGGGTCTGGTGATCCACGCCGACGAGGGCAAGCGCTACGACCGCTTCCGCGACCGCATCATGTTTCCGATCGTGGACACGCGCGGCCGCATCATCGGCTTCGGCGGGCGCGTGCTGGACAAGGGCGAGCCCAAGTATCTGAACTCACCCGAGACCGCACTGTTCGAGAAGGGGCGCGAGCTCTACGGCCTGTTCCAGGCGCGCAACGCCATCCGGCAGGCCGGGCGCGTGCTGGTGGTCGAGGGCTACATGGACGTGGT
>CAZXNF010000720.1:0-1627 GCA_964641785.1 uncultured Streptomycetaceae bacterium
GCAGGGGGCTCGCCTGGACCGCGAGCGGGGCGAGGGCGAGCGCATCCCCCGAACCGGCGAGGCCCGCGAACTGTTGCCGTTGACCCGGCAGTAAACCTGAGACGAGATCCTGCATTGCTGCGAAAAGGGGGCGATTATAGCCGCCTGTTTCGGGCTTTTACTGCGGAATTAGCCGCCAAAGCGCCAAGACGTCAAGAAAGGCGGAATTAGCCGCAGAGGCGCGGAGAACGCAGAGAAAAGCTTGTCATTCTCTCGGCGGCGGGAATCTATGGACCACGTTTTTGTGCGCTCTGATAATTAACGCGGCAAAGCTTGCGCCACCAGCTTGACGCCCAGCGCGGCGCAAACCCGGCTGACGGTCTCGAAGCGAGGCTGTGCGTTGGGTCGCAGGGCCTTGTACAGCGCTTCCCGGGTGAGGCCGGAAGCCTTGGCGATTTCACTCATGCCGCGCGCGCGGGCGATGTCACCCAACGCCGCCGCAAGCATCGCCGGGTTGCCATCTTCAATCATTGCCGTCAGATACTCGGCAATGGCTTTCTCGTTTTCGAGGTATTCGGCCGCATCGAACTTGGGAAGGTCGGCTACGCGGATTTTCTTGGCCATCATTAACTCCTCTATTCTGGCCGCGAGGTTCACGGCCCTGGAAATATCGGCGGCTTATTTGGACTTGTCGCCGCCACCGAGCATCACGATCAGCACCGTGCCGCGTTTGAGGTATTACATGCGCCAACCGGGCCCGAAGTGTTCGCGCATCTCGAATACGCCAGCGCCAACGGGTTTAACGTCGCCCAGATTGCCCAATTGCGCCTTGCGCAAACGGGCTACCAGGCGCCGACGGGTCATGCCTCCAGAACCCCGGAAAACCACGCATCGAACTCGATCGTGCGCTTGATCGTGAACAGGGCAATACTGTAATCGAACGATTACAGCAGATCAATCCCGGCTGGTGATCCCGCTAGCGATTCCACGGCATCTTGGCCAGCACCACGGTCATCCCGCAGGTGTTGCTGAGCCCCGCGTAAGCCAGGCCCGCGCCGATGAGGCCCGCGAGCCAGTAGCCTGCGGGGTGCCACAGTGCACCGACGGCGATGCCGGCCACGATCAGCGCCCCTGCCGTGATGCGCATCTGGCGATCGAGGGAGATCACGTTGCGGGGGCCTCTTTCCACCGGCAGTCCGCCGGCCACCCACGCGTTGGTACCGCCGTCCACATGAATCACGTTCGTCAGGCCCGCGTTGCGCAGGCGGGCCGCGGCGAGCTGGCTGCGTGTGCCCGTCTGGCAGACGCAATACAGCGCGGCATCAGCGCCGAAACGCGAGCGGACCTCGGCCGGGTTGAGCCGGTCCAGCGGGATGTTGATCGAGCCCGCGATCTTCACGGTTTCAAATTCGGCGGGCGTGCGGACGTCGAGCAGGTTGACCGGTCCGGTCGCGATGGTCTCGGCGAGCTGGTTCGCGGAGGTGCTGTGCACCGCGGCGTCGGGCGCTCGCTCGTGTTCCGTATGGGTGGCAGCCTGCGCCGCGCCGGCGTCGAGGTTGGCGGGGACCGCTTCGTGGATGCGCTTCGGCGCGGGCAGGCCGAGGTGATGCTGGCCGTGCTCGCGGAGCTCGGCTATCGCCCGAGCTGT
>CAZXNF010000721.1:0-1617 GCA_964641785.1 uncultured Streptomycetaceae bacterium
GCCGGTTCATGTTGCCCTGGAAAGCATCCGGGTTGTTGCGATACAGCGCCGCCAGCATCTGCTCCAGCGTGACGCCTTCCGGTTTGGTATTGGCGGCGATCTTGAACAGGGTGTCGCCCTTCTGCACCGCGTACTCGCCGGTACTGGCGGCAGCAGCAGCGGGCGCGGGCGCCTCCGGCCGGGCCGCCATTTTGGGTTGCGGCCGCTCACGCGGCGTGGGCGCCGCCCTGGGCTCGCGTTCCGGCGCGGGCGCGGGGACCGTGACCGGGGGGGCCAGCGGGGCGCCCCGCGGCGGCGTGACCGCAGCCGGCGCGCCGGTCTGCGGCGCACTCGCGACCACGGGAGGATCAATCAGCACGGTGTATTCCCGAACCAGCCGACCCGACGCCCACGTCAGTTCCACCAGCAGGTCGAGGAAGGGTTCGTTCACGATCCGGGTGGAGGACACCCGGATGTAATGCTGACCGTTCGGCCGGCGCTCGATAGAGAGGCGGGCGCCCACCAGTGCGGGGCTGTAGGTGATATTGGCTGCCCTGAAGGCGTCCGGCGAAGCAAGGCGGGCCGTCAGGCTGGGGATTTCATCCCTATGGACCGAAACCAGCTCGATTTCGGCCGCCAAGGGCTGCCCCAGGGCCGAGAGGATCGTGAGCCTGCCAAGGCCGGCGGCGTGCGCCAGGCCAGTGTTCCACGGCAACACCAGCACCGCAGCCACCACCAGAAACCACGATTTCAACGAGAACAGGCGCACCAAGCCTCCCTACCAATTTTTATAGATAAATAATCTAACATCATATAGTTAGGCTTGCAAGGTGATACTTCCCCTGATGTTCCGCGCCTAAAGCCTAACAAAAAAAGCAATTTAGGTGAGAAATATCAAGGGATAAGGGGCCTAAAACCTCACAGATATGGAGATTTTTGCAACAGTTCGCCCGGGCGCAACCGGCCCCGGGCGACCGTCAGCCCTCCGCCAGGAGTCGCAACATGCGCCGCAGCGGCTCCGCCGCCCCCCACAGGAGCTGATCGCCCACCGTAAAGGCCGACAGGTATTCCCCGCCCATCTGCAGCTTGCGCAGACGCCCGACCGGGATATGCATGCGACCGCTCACTGCGGCCGGCGTCAGTTCCCGCATGGAGCGCTCGCGATCGTTGGGAATCACCCTTGCCCAGGAATTGGCCTTGGCCAGCATGTCGGCGATCTCGTCCAGCGGCACGTCCCTCCGCAATTTGATCGTCAGACCCTGGCTGTGACAACGCAACGCGCCGATGCGGACGCAAAGGCTGTCGACCGGAATCGCGACGGGGGCAAATCCCGGACCTCGGCCGAGGATCTTGTTGGTCTCGGCGCCGCCCTTCCATTCCTCCAGCGACATGCCGTTGCCCAGGTCCTTGTCGATCCACGGGATCAGGTTGCCGGCGAGTGGCACCCCGCCGAAGTGGTCCATCGGCAGGGAACCATCGGTCTGCTTGGCCAGCACCTTGCGGTCGATGTCGAGGATCGCCGACGCAGGGTCCGCCAGCAGGTCTTTCACCTCGGCGTTGACCAGCCCGAACTGCGTGAGCAGCTCGCGCATGTGCTGCGCGCCGCCGCCGGACGCTGCCTGGTACGTCATACAGGTC
>CAZXNF010000722.1:0-1612 GCA_964641785.1 uncultured Streptomycetaceae bacterium
AGGCACACGCGCCCAAGCATTGGCGGTGCAACTGGTGCCCAGGTCCATCCGCGGGCGCTCGAATTCAACGGTTTTAATGGATAAAGCATGCATAGATAGTCTTCACTGAATTAGTCGTTTATGGGTTAAAGCAGCTGCTGATTGCAGAGTTGATAACGGTTTGCGCATAGCATTTTCCGAAGGTCGATGAAGATGAAACTCAATAGGACGGCATCGTGCCGTCGACTTGCTGAGCCCAGTCATGGACGCCGCCTGTCAGGTTGCGAATTTGGGTAAAATCATTCCGTTCTAAATACAACGCGGCTTGCATGCTGCGCGCGCCGTGGTGGCAGATGCAGACGATCGGCTGCGCAGCAATCAGTTCGGACAGCTTGCCGGGGATGGTATTCATCGGCATCGTCAACGCGTCGTCAATATGACAGGTCTCAAATTCCCACGGCCCACGTACGTCTAGTAATACGGGTTTCTCGCGCGCTGCATTCTTGAGCCATGCGGCCAGTTCTGATGTAGTCAAGTTTTTCATCGTTAAATGACTCTCGGCAAAACCGGGGGCATACCTCATTGAGTTATTCAAAAGTAGCGCCTGCCATTTCCTCTGAATTGCGAAGGCTGCGTTGATTCATCCGCCACCCACCGCGTTGGGCCGGTGACCGAAGAAATAGGTTCGCAGCTGCAAAGGCGACACGCTGCTATGCCCTTGACTGGTTGACAGGGATATCCGCCTGGATTACGAAGACCAGCCGCTGGTGCGCTAGTCGCAAACTGGATTCAACCGCGAGCGGCGACATCCCCTGCGCGAAAATGAAGCCCAGGTAACTCGCGCCTTCCGGTGGCGGCGCAATGACCTGACCCGGGCTGGCGGTGATCTGGATGTCGCTGATGCCGGCGACTTGCAGCGCGGCTTCGAGATTCTGCGCGCCGTGGAAAATACCGCGTTCTGGAACCGGAATCATCATCACCCCGCTCGCCTCCGCGTGTTGCGTCTGCGGCAATGGCCGGTTAAGGGCGTGGCGCAGGATCAATTCTTCCAGGCTCATGCCCAGCGCATGCTTGAGTATCCTGCCGCACAGCCCGCCAATCGAGCGCGCGGCGATTTCCAGCAGCCATATTCCCTGTTCGTTCAAGCGCATTTCGGCGTGGACCGGGCCGCTGGTGAGTCCGGCCAGTTCACAGGCGCGTTGCGCTGTTTGCGCGATATCGTCCTGCTTTGCTTGCGGCAGGCGTGACGGCGTGACGTACAGGGTTTCCTCGAAATAGGGGCCGTCCAGCGGATCGGGTTTGTCGTATAGCGCCAGCACGCGCAACCGCCCGTCTTGCAGCAGCCCTTCCAGCGCATGTTCGCGGCCGGGGATGAAACTTTCGACGACCAAGCCAAGCTTGGCGGCGTCACGATCGGCTTTGACCTGTATGCCGCGCACCCATTGCACGGCTTGCGTATATGCGTGCGGCGTGTCGGCGCGAATTACGCCGCGGCTAGCGGAAAGCCTGCGCGCTTTGACGACCACTGGAAATCGCAGTGGTGGCGCTAGTGTTGCGGCCTGGGCGCCGTTGCCGAGATGATAAAAATCCGGACAGTTAAGACCGCCGCTTTGCAGCAAGCGGCGAAACGCCA
>CAZXNF010000723.1:0-1607 GCA_964641785.1 uncultured Streptomycetaceae bacterium
GAAGCATCAGAAATAGAAGCATCAGAAACCGGCAACGCCGAAACGCCAGCGGAAGCGGATGATTCTGAAAGCGATGAGCAAGCTTAACAGTCCGCACAAATCACTGTTGCAGGCGGGGGAACGCCGCGTTAGTATAGGGCGGTTCCCGTAATTCTGCGGGTTCGGTCCATCCCATGCGAATCTAATGCTACGTAGTCACACAACTGTGTTTCTGACTTGGCAGGCGTTCGCCCCAATCCCTAAAGGAGTTTGAGAACATGACATCTTTCCAATCGTTCATCCGCAAGGTCTCCGTGGCCATCGTCCTCGCATCGGCAACTCTAGCGCAAGCCACGCTGATCACGCCCATCGCTGCAACTTCACCCAACGCCGTCGATGGCTCTGCGCCGATTGCCAACCTTTTCAATCACTCAGGCCTCGATCCGATTACGCTGCAACACGCAGCAACATTCGCTGGCAACCACTGGCGCACCACCAGCGCTGCTGGCACGGTGGCGCTGACCTTCGATCTGGGCGGTGTCTTCAAACTCGATGGCTCACAGATCTGGAACTACAACGAGAGCGGCACCGGCGGCGGCGGCGCAGCCAATACCAACCGCGGCATGCAGAGCTTCAATATTTCCTTCTCCACCGACAACCTATCCTTTGGGAACACGCAATCGATTTCCCTGGCTCAGGCGTCGGGCCTGGCAACCTACGCTGGTGAGTTTGATGCGTTCAATCTTCCCGTCAATGCTCGCTTTGTCCGCATCGACAACGTCACCAGCTACGGCAGCAACAACGGCTTCACCGGCCTTTCCGAGGTCCGCTTCAACACCATCAACCCCATTCTCACCCCGACCGCTTCTGTCAATCAATCCGCCAACGGCGGCGGGCAGTTCGGCATTGTGAATATCGTCAACAACGTCGGCATGACCGGCGCAGGCTCGGAACTCTCCATCCCCGCCACCGGCGGCAACGGCTTCATCGGCCAGTGGCGTCAACATGCCTCCGGCGGCAACACCGTCGCCAACTCCGAAATCACCTTTGACTTCGGCGCTGAAACAGCCATCGGCATCATCAAAATCTGGAACTACACCGAGACCGGCACCGCTGGCGCTGTGCTCACCACCACCCGTGGCCTCAAACAGGTCGAACTTTTCCAATCCGATGACGGCATCAACTACACCTCGCTTGGCCTCTTCGATCTGCTCCAAGGTGTGCAGAGCAACAGCACGCAGCACAACGTCATCGACCTCTCCGGTTTGCAGGTCAACGCCCGCTTCATTCGCCTCGATGCCAACTCCGTGTTCGATGTCAACAACGGTTTCTACGGCCTGGCCGAAGTCCGCTTCTTCGCCGCCACCGTGCCCGAGCCAACTACCATGATGCTCGGTATCCTTGGCGTGGCCGGTCTGGCCACTCGTCGTCGTCGCATGGCTTGAGAATATTGCCTACAGATAAAACCCACCCAACCCCGCTGTCATGGCGGGGTTTTTCTTTGCGTGAATTAAATGTGTGGACTTCGCCGCTGCCGGCGGAACAATGATGCAGATAGAATAATTGAGTAAACCCTTGAACTTCCGTTCAATGTCTGTTATACTATGACCTGTGAGAAGTCATCTCCT
>CAZXNF010000724.1:0-959 GCA_964641785.1 uncultured Streptomycetaceae bacterium
AGAACCAGCGCACGGACTGCGGGTAACTCCGGTGTTCCTGGGCCAGCACGCGCGCGGCGAGGCGGTCCTCGTCGTCGTCCGGCAGCACCGGCACGGCGGCCTGGATCACGACCGGTCCGTGATCCAGCTGCGGCGTCACGAAGTGCACCGTGCAGCCGTGTAGTTTCACGCCGGCCGCGAGCGCCTGCCGGTGGGTGTGCAGGCCGGGGAAGGCGGGCAGCAGCGACGGGTGGATGTTCAGAAGCCGGCCGGCGTAATGCGCGACGAACTCTGCGGTCAGGATGCGCATGAAGCCGGCGAGCACCACGAGGTCGGGGCGATGGGCGTCGATCGCTCGCATCAGCGCGGCATCGAAGGCGCCGCGGTCGGGGTAGTCGCGGTGCGGCACGGCCGCCGCGGAGATGCCGTGGGCGCGCGCGGTGCCCAGACCTTTTGCCGCGGGATCGTTGCTGATGACGGCGGCTATGGTGGCCGGCAGGCCCGCCTTGAGCAGGACTTCCATGTTGCTGCCGCGGCCCGAGATCAGGATGACGAGCCTTTTCATCGCGGTCAGGCTTTAGACGACGGTGGTCTGCGCTTCGTCGCCGCTGCGCGCGCGGATCGTGCCGATGCGGAAGGCCTGCTCGCCCTCCGCGGCGAGCAACTTCAACGCCGCGTCGGCATCGCCGGGCGCGATGACCAGCACCATGCCGATGCCGCAGTTGAACACCCGGTGCATTTCCGCGTCGTCGACGTTGCCTTCGCGCTGCAGCCAGTCGAACAGCGGAAACCGCGGCCACGCGGCGCGCGTGAGTTCGGCCATGACGCCGTCCGGCAGGATGCGCGGGACGTTGTCCACCAGTCCGCCGCCGGTGATGTGGGCGAGGCCTTTAACCGGCACGGCCGCCAGCAGCTTGAGCAGCGGCTTCACGTAAATGCGCGTCGGCGCGAGGATGGCGTCGCGCAGCGGGCGGCCGTGG
>CAZXNF010000724.1:969-1606 GCA_964641785.1 uncultured Streptomycetaceae bacterium
CGTGGAAATCGGCCGCGAGGTCGGGCTTGGCCCGCGCGAGGATGCGGCGGATGAGCGAATAGCCGTTGGAATGCGCACCGCTCGACGCCAACCCCAGCACGACGTCGCCGGCGGCGATTGACTTGCCGTCGAGGATGCGGCTTTTCTCGACCACGCCAACGGCGAAACCGGCGAGATCGTATTCGCCGGGCGGATACATGTCGGGCATTTCGGCCGTTTCGCCGCCGATCAACGCGCAACCCGCGAGTTCGCAGCCGTGGGCGACGCCCCTCACCACGTCGGTGGCGCGCGCCACGTCGAGCTTGCCGCAAGCGAAGTAGTCAAGGAAGAACAGCGGCTCGGCGCCCTGCACGAGGATGTCGTTGACGCTCATTGCCACGAGATCGATGCCGATGGTGTCGTGGCGGTCGAATTCGAACGCGAGCTTCAGCTTGGTACCCACGCCGTCGGTGCCCGAGACCAGCACGGGTTCGCGGTAGCCTTTGGGAATGGCGCACAGCGCGCCGAAGCCGCCGATGCCGGCCATGACCTCCGGGCGCAGCGTGCGCTTGGCGTAGGGTTTGATGTTCTCCACCAGCGCGTCGCCGGCGTCGATGTCCACGCCGGCATCGCGGTAGGTCAGGGGCTTGGGGGAAGT
>CAZXNF010000725.1:0-1594 GCA_964641785.1 uncultured Streptomycetaceae bacterium
ATGCAGGCAATCTGGAAAGGGATCTTCGTCACGTTGGCGTGGGGCGTGTCGTTCTGCACCCCGCTCGCGGCTCAGGAAACGCAGGGCACTCCTCCTCCGGCCGGTGGGCAGCCACAGGGGCGGGAGCAGGAGATCAAGGCCGAGGCCGAGGGCGACCGCGCCAGCCGGCTGACCTTGAAGCTCAAGGACCGTGATCTGCGCGACGTCGTCGCCAGCATCCGGCGCAAGGCCAACGTCAACATCGTCATGGACCCCGGCATCGACGCCACGGTCACGATCGACCTTCAGGACATCCATTGGCGCCAGGCGCTCGAACTGGTCGCCGAGCAGGCCAACTGCATCGTCCACGAGGTGGGCGGTGGCGTGCTCAAGGTCGAGAAGCCGCCGCCGGTCTACTTCGCCTTCGAGAACACCGACATCCCGCTCATCCGCAAGGTGGCCGCCACCGGCAAGCCGATGATTATTTCCACCGGCATGGCGACCGATACCGAACTCGAGGAATCCGTGGCGGCAGCGCGTGCGGCTGGCTGCGCTGACCTCATCCTGCTCAAGTGCACGAGCACCTACCCGGCAGCGCCAGAGAACACCAACATCCGCACCATCCCCGATCTGCATAACCGCTTCGGCGCGCTGTCCGGCCTGTCGGACCACACGATGGGCATCGGCGTCGCGATCGCGAGCGTAGCCTTCGGTGCGGCGCTGATCGAAAAACACTTCACGCTCAACCGCGCCGACGGCGGCGTGGATTCCGCTTTCTCGCTGGAGCCCGCCGAACTGGCGATGCTCGTCACTGAAGTGGACCGTGCATGGCGCTCGCTCGGCGAGGTCCGCTACGGTCCGACCGACGCGGAGCGCAATTCGCTGCAGTTCCGGCGTTCTCTCTACATTGCGCGCAACCTCAAGGCCGGCGACACCCTGACGCCCGAGAACGTGCGCGCGGTGCGGCCCGGCAACGGCCTGCCGCCCAAGCACTTTGACGCCGTACTCGGCCGCAAGGTACGCGCCGACGTGCGGCGCGGCACGCCGCTAACCTGGGACGTGCTCGAATAACCGACGGAACACCCATGGCTGTCCGCAAAAAGAAAAAGCCCCACTACGACGTGTTTCTGGAAGGCGAGCTGGTCGACCTCGTGCTGCCCAACGAACGGGCGATCGACGTGGACGGCTGGTACGCCTGGTTCAATGACCAGTTGCTCACGCGCAACATGGAACAGGGAATGATCCCGAACTCCCGCGAGCGCCAGCGCCGCTTCCTCGAAGACCTGCGCGCCTCCACCACCCGCTTTGCCCTCATGCTCAAGCCCAAGGGCGAGGACCGAGTCGTGGGCATCGCCTCGCTGTCGAAGATCTCGCACGTCAGCCGGCAGGCCGATTTCGCGATGGTGGTCGCCGCGCGCAGCGCGGGCTTGAAGGGCGCCTTCCTTGGCATGGAGGCCAAGTGCCTGATGACCGAGCACGCCTTCGACACCATGGGCCTCGAACGCATCAACTCCTACCAGTCCACCACGCTGAAGGACTGGCAGCGCTGGCAGATTCTCTTCGGTTATCGGATGGAAGGCGTCCAGCGCAAAGCCTTCCGCAAGGGCCACCGCAC
>CAZXNF010000726.1:0-1587 GCA_964641785.1 uncultured Streptomycetaceae bacterium
GCCCAGCACATCGCCGTAGGAAAAACCGCCGCACGCCGCGATCCCCCTGTAGGCGTCGAGCGTCACGCGGCCGGCGATGATGTCGCTCATGTGCACGTCCACCGTGTCGAACCCAGCGCGGTCGAAGGCCGCCGCCATTTCGATCTGGCCGTTCACGCCCTGCTCGCGCAGGATCGCCATGCGCGGGCGCACGCCCTTGGTGATGAACGGCGCCGCCACGTTCTCCTGCGGGTCGAAGCTGAGCACCGGTGCGAGCCCACGGTCGGCCGCATCGGTATTGCGCGCGAACTCTTCCGCCGCACAGTCCGGGTTGTCGCGCAGTTTCTGCATGCGGAAGGTGGTGTCTGACCAGGCCTGGCGTAACGCCATGCGCGACAGCGCGAGCACCGCCTTGCCGCGCTGACTCACCGCAAGCTGGTCGTCCGCAGTGAGGCCGCCCAGGCGGATCGCCGCGGCGCCAAAAGCCTTCGCGATACGCGCCCGGTCGGCCGCCCGCGTCTGGATCACAGCGCCCAATTCCTCGTTGAACAGAGCCGCCACGGCCGATCCCTGCACCGGCAATTCAACCGAGACGCCGCAGCCCCCCGCGAACATCATCTCTGCCAGCGTCACAAGCAAGCCACCGTCAGAACGGTCGTGATAAGCGAGGATGGCACCCTCGCGCGCAAGCGTGCGCAGCGCCGCAAAAAATGCCTTGAGCAGCGCGGGCGCCACCATGTCGGGCGCCACGTTGCCCAATTGTCCGTACACCTGTCCCAGCACCGAGCCGCCGAGCCTTTGCTGGCCGGGCGCAAGGTCGATCAGCCAGAGGTCGGTGTCGCCGGCATCGGTGCGCAACTGCGGCGTCAGCGTGCGCCGCGCGTCCGTCACCGGCGCGAAGGCGGACACGATCAGCGACACGGGGCCGACGACGGCCTTGTCCTGGCCGCCGTCGCGCCAGGTCGTCTTCATCGACAAAGAGTCCTTGCCCACCGGGATGCTGACGCCCAGCGCCGGGCACAGTTCCATGCCGACGGCGCGCACCGCATCGAACAGCGCAGCATCCTCGCCGGGATGTCCCGCTGCCGCCATCCAGTTGGCGGACAGCTTGATCGCCCCGATGGCATCGATATCGGCGGCGGCGACATTGGTGATCGCCTCGCCCACCGCCATGCGCGCGCTGGCGGCCGCATCGATGACCGCGAGCGGCGTGCGCTCGCCCATCGCCATCGCCTCACCCTGGTAAGTCTTGAAACCCATCGTCGTCACCGCGACGTCGGCCACCGGCACCTGCCACGGCCCGACCATCTGGTCGCGCGCCGTCATGCCGCCGACGGTGCGGTCGCCAATGGTGATCAGGAACGTTTTATCGGCTACCGCCGGGAAGCGCAGCACACGCAGCGCGGCCTCCGTGAGGTCGATGCCTGTTCCGTCGAACGCCGGCAGCGCCCTGGCGATATGCTTGACGTCGCGCAGCATCTTCGGCGGTTTGCCGAGGATGACCTCCAGCGGCAAGTCCACCGGCTTGCCACCCAGCAAGGGGTCTTCAACGACCAGGTCCTGTGCCGCCGTGACCTCGCCCAGCACCGCGAAGGGACAACGCTCGCG
>CAZXNF010000727.1:0-1583 GCA_964641785.1 uncultured Streptomycetaceae bacterium
ATGCGGTCGAGCTCGCGCAGCAGGTCGTTCGGGAACTCGATGTCGGCCTTGTCGATCTCGTCGATCAGCAGCACCGAGGATTCGTCCGCGCCGAAGGCGTTCCACAGCATGCCGCGCACGATGTAGTTGCCGATGTCCTTGACCTTCGGGTCGCCCAACTGCGAGTCGCGCAGGCGCGACACCGCGTCGTATTCGTACAGCCCGTGCTGCGCCTTGGTGGTGGACTTGACGTGCCATTCGTGGAGCGGGCGGCCCAGCGCGCGCGCCACTTCGAGCGCCAGCATGGTCTTGCCCGTGCCCGGCTCTCCCTTGATCAGGAGTGGTCGCTCCAGCGTGAGCGCGGCGTTGACCGCCATCATCAGTTCGTCGGTGGCGATATAGGCGTCGGTACCCTCGAAACGGGCCATCGGGTGCTCCAAAACAGGACTGAGGACTGAGGACTGAGGACTAAGGACTGAGAAGAGGCTCAACAGTGCCGAGTATAACGGCCCCGCATCGCCAGTAATCCCCACCACCCCTTCCGCTGCCACTCCCTCCCCTCCTTTACCAAGGAAGGGAGGGAGCGGCCGCGGAAGGGGTGGTCGTCCTTGCGAATCGCAGGGGTGGTCATCTGTCGAAGCGCAAGAGGCGACCTTCTATGCGCCCAGGTCCGCCGGGACATCCACGTCCCGCAGCACGCCGGGATCATCGACTTCGATCAAGGCCAGCGTGGCGCCGGCCGACGCGATGAGGTCGCGCGCACCGGCATCCCCCGACAGTGCCGCCAGTACCACCCGGTGCCCGGCGGCAAAGCCGACCGGATGGCCGCGCCGCCCCTCGTACACGGGGGCGGCGATCGAAGCGCCGGCCGCCAGCGCCGCGGCAACGAGCGCAATACTCTGCGGTTGCACGAAGGGCATGTCGCCGAGGGCGACGATCCAGCCGTCCGCCGGCGCCGCGTGTCGCATCCCCCAGGCCAGGCTGCTGCCCATGCCGTCCGCGGCGGACGGGCACTCGGTCACGCGCGCGCCTTCGGCCGCCAGCGCGGCAGCCAGCCGCGTGTCGCCCGGCCGCACGATCGCAAGAATCTCCGTCACCGATGGGCGCAACGCGCGCGCCGCCGCCACCGCCAGCGGCGTGCCGTCGGGCAGCACCGCCAACAGCTTGTCGCCACCGAAACGCGAGCCGGCACCGGCGGCCAGCAGGATGCCGGCGACGTTCACTGACCGCACACGGGGAGGGAAGGCATGCGCTGATTATAATGACCGCCTTCCGCGATCCGGATCGCTTGCACCATGCCCAAACTCGCCGCCAACCTGACCCTGCTCTTCAACGAGGTGCCCTTCCTCGAGCGCTTCGCCGCTGCCGCGAAGGCCGGCTTCAAGGGCGTCGAGTACCTCTTCCCCTACGACTTTCCGAAGGACCAGCTCGCCGAACAGCTCGTAAAACACCAGCTCGTGCAGGTGCTGCACAACCTGCCGGCGGGCGACTGGGCGGCCGGCGAGCGCGGCATCGCCTGTCATCCGGGGCGCAGTGACGAATTCAAGGGCGGCGTGGAGCGCGCAATCGCCTACGCCAAGGCGCTCGGCTGCACGCAGCTGAAT
>CAZXNF010000728.1:0-1581 GCA_964641785.1 uncultured Streptomycetaceae bacterium
CCTCTACGGCCAGCGCTGCGTGACGCCCGGCATGGCGAAGAACACCTACGGCACCGGCTGCTTCATGCTGATGCACACGGGAACAGAGCGCGTGGCCTCCCGCCACCAGTTGCTGACGACCGTCGCCTGGCGAACGGGAACAACCCTGGAGTACGCGCTGGAAGGCAGCGTGTTCATCGCGGGGGCTGTGGTGCAATGGCTGCGCGACGGCCTGAAACTGATCCGTACTTCGGCCGAGGTGGAAACGCTGGCGCTTACCGAGCCGGATGCCGGCGGCGTGGTGTTCGTGCCGGCGTTCGCGGGCCTCGGCAGCCCGTACTGGGACCCCTACGCCCGCGGCACCGTGGTGGGCATGACGCGCGGCACGACCGGCGGGCACCTCGCGCGCGCCGCGCTCGAATCGATTGCGTTCCAGGCGGCCGACGTGCTGGAAGCGATGACGCAGGACACTGGCCGACCGCTCGCCGAACTGCGCGTGGACGGGGGCGCGGCGCGTAACGACCTGCTGATGCAGTTCCAGGCCGACCTCGCCGGGGTGCCGGTGGTGCGCTCGGCAGTGGCGGAAACGACGGCGCTGGGCGCGGCTTATCTTGCGGGACGAGGGAGAGGTGTATGGAAAAACGATGCCGAGATCGATCGCCAATGGCGGGCGGACCGTCGCTTCGAGCCAGCGATGCTGAAGAAGGAAGCCGAACGCAGGCTCGGCGAATGGCGGCGGGCGGTCGAGCGCGCGCGCGGGTGGGCGGCGCCATGATGCGCACGTTCCTGCTGCTCATGGCGGGCACGCTGGCCGTGCCGGCCGTCGCGCAATCCTATCCTGTGAAATCGATCCGCCTGATCGTGCCGTCCACGCCGGGCGGCGGGCCAGACATCATGGCGCGGGCGGTCGGGCAGAAGCTCACGGAAGCCTGGGGGCAGACGGTAGTCGTCGAGAACCGGGGCGGCGCGGGCGGCATCATCGGCAGTGAAGCGGCGGCGAAGGCGCCAGCGGATGGCTATACGCTGGTGATGGCGAACGCCGGCTCGCACGCGGTCAACGCGAGCCTGTATGCGAAGCTACCCTACGACCCGGTGAAGGACTTCGCGCCCGTCACGCTGGTGTCGTCCGCGCCCAACATCCTGATCGTGCATCCGTCGCTGCCGGCCAAGACCGTGCGCGAGCTGATAGTGCTGGCGAAGCAGAAGCCGGACACGCTGACCTTCGGCTCCGGCAGCAACGGCAGCACCGCCCACCTGACCGGTGAATTATTCAAGCTGGCCGCCGGGGTGTGCCTCGTGCACGTGCCGTTCAAGGGCGCGCCGGCCGCGGTGGTGGGCGTGATGTCCGGTGAAGTCGCGCTCGCCTTTCCCAACATTCCGCCGGCGTTGCCGCAGGTGAAGGCCGGCAAGCTGCGGGCACTGGGCGTGACCACGCTGACCCGTGCGGCTGCGGCGCCGGAAGTTCCGACGCTGGCCGAAGCCGGTCTGCCGGGCTTCGAAGCCGTCGCGTGGTTTGGCGTGCTGGCGCCGGCCGGCACGCCGCGCGACATCGTCGTGAAGCTCAGCCAGGAAATCGCGCGCATCGTGCGCACGCCGGAAATG
>CAZXNF010000729.1:0-1570 GCA_964641785.1 uncultured Streptomycetaceae bacterium
GTGCGTGATGTGACGGCGCTCTACGAACCACTGGACGAGCGTCCGATGGCGGGCTTCGGAGGCGTGGCGGAGTACGGCATCACGGTGCGCTGGGACAAGAACTTCCTCAAGCTGATCCGGCTGCTGCTCGAGCGGCGCGCCGGGTTTGCCCTGTTCGGTGGCGTGCGCTTCGGCGGCACGCTGACCCTGGAGGACGCCTTCGCGCGCGGTTTCGACCACGTCGCGCTGGCGATCGGCGCGGGCCGGCCGACGGTGCTCGACATGCCCAACGGGCTCGCGCGCGGCGTGCGCACGGCCTCGGACTTTTTGATGGCGCTGCAACTGACCGGCGCAGCAAAAGCCGATTCGCTCGCCAACATGCAGGTGCGCCTGCCGGTGGTGGTCATCGGCGGCGGCCTGACCGCGATCGACACCGCGACCGAATCACTCGCCTACTATCCGGTGCAGGTCGAGAAATTCCTCACCCGCTACGAAACCCTGATGCACGAAAGCGGCGAAGCGGCGGCGCGGCTGTCCTGGAACGACGAGGAGCGCGCGGTGGCCGACGAGTTTCTCGCGCATGCGCGGGCCATCCGGGCGGAACGGGAACAGGCTGCCAAAGAACATCGCGCACCACGCATCGTCGAGCTGCTGCAGTCGTGGGGCGGAGCGACGATCGCCTATCGGCGCCGGCTGGTCGACAGCCCCTCGTACACGCTCAACCACGAAGAGGTCGAGAAGGCGCTGGAGGAGGGCATCCGCTTCGCGGAATGCCTGAGCCCGACCCGCGTGGAAGTCGATGCCGGCGGGGCGGCGCGCGCCATCGGCCTGCGCTTGCAGCGGCAGAATGCTGACAGCAAGTGGAGCGCCGGCGCCGAGATCGAACTGCCCGCGTGTACCATCCTGATCGCCGCGGGCACGCAGCCCAATACGGTGCTGGCGCGCGAGGACGCCGAACATTTCGTTTTGGACGGCAAGTACTTCCGTGCCTGCGACGAAGAAGGCCATCCGGTGGCGGTCGAGAAAGCCATTTCCAAGCCGACGGACATTCGCGTGCTGCTGGGGCGGCATGCCGACGGGCGCTTCGTCAGCTACTTCGGCGACGTGCATCCCTCGTTCTTCGGCAACGTGGTGAAGGCGATGGGCGGCGCGAAGCAGGGCTATCCGAAAGTCTCGCGCGTGCTCGCGCAACGGCCTCCGGCCAGCAGCGAGAGTGATGCCGCGTTCATCGCGTCACTGAATCACGACCTGCGCGCGACCGTGCACGAGGTAAAGCGCCTCGCGCCGCAGATCGTGGAGGTCGTGGTCAAGGCGCCGCTGGCCGCGCGGCAGTTCCGGCCCGGGCAGTTCTATCGGTTGCAGAATTTCGAGGCGGTCGCGGCGCGTACGCGCGATACCGCGCTGGCCATGGAAGGGCTGGCGATGACCGGCGCCTGGGTCGATCCGGAACGCGGCCTCGTGTCCACCATCGTGCTCGAAATGGGCGGGTCGAGCGACCTCTGCCGCTGGCTCAAGCCGGGCGAGCCCGTCGTGCTCATGGGGCCAACCGGCACGCCGACGGAAATCCCGGAAGGCGGCACCGTGGTGCTGG
>CAZXNF010000730.1:0-1563 GCA_964641785.1 uncultured Streptomycetaceae bacterium
TTGGTCAGCACCACGCCGGTCAGCGGCAGGGCCTCGTTGAAGGTCTTGGCGACGTTGACCGCGTCCTGCCCCTGCATCGCATCCACCACGAACAGCGTCTCCACCGGGTTTAACGCAGCGTGCAGGTCGCGGATCTCGCGCATCAGTGCTTCGTCGATCGCGAGCCGGCCCGCGGTGTCGACGATCAGCACGTCGTGGAAATGCGTGCGGGCATACTGGAGCGCACGCGCGGCGATGTCCTGCGGCTTCTCGTCGGCGGTGGACGGCAGCCAATCGACCTCGACCTGCGACGCGAGGGTCTTTAGTTGCTCGATCGCCGCGGGCCGGTAGACGTCGCAGGACACGAGCAGCACTTTCTTTCGGTGCTGCTCCTTGAGCAGTTTCGCCAGTTTGCCGCTGGTGGTGGTCTTGCCGGAGCCCTGCAGGCCCGCCATCAGGATGACCACGGGCGGGGTCGCGGCGAGGTTCAGGGCGTCGTTGCGCTCCCCCATCATCCGCGTGAGTTCGCGGTTAACCACGCCGACCAGGGCCTGGCCCGGCGTGAGGCTGCCGATGACGGCCTCGCCGAGCGCCTGCGTGCGCACCGCGGCGATGAAGTCGCGCACCACCGGCAGCGCGACGTCGGCCTCCAGCAGCGCCATGCGCACTTCGCGCAGCGCGTCCTGGATGTTGTCCTCCGTCAGCCGCGCTTCGCCGCGCAGCGTCTTGATGACCTTGGACAGGCGTTGGGTGAGGTTGTCGAGCATCTTTATTGGCGGCGGCGCGCACCGGGGAGGCGTCGCACGCGTGCGGTAAACTGGTGTTCGTGGATTACGAACTGCGCATATTACTGCACCTGATCACCGCGGCTCTCTACGGCGTGCTGGCGCTGTATTTCTGGCGCACGCGCTGGGGCACGGCCACCACGGCCGCCTCGCCCGGGTGGGAACGCCTGGCGCTGGCCGTGCCGCTCGCCCTGCACGCGGAGCTCCTGTACGCGACGATCTTTGCCGGCGGCACGCTGCACCTCGGCGTGGGCGACGCGATTTCGCTGATCGCCTGGCTGACGCTGGCCGTCTACTGGATCGGCGATTTCTTCTATCCGCTGGAAGGCCTGCAGGCGCTGGTGATCCCGGGGGTCGCCCTCGCGGCGCTGCTGCCGCTCGCGCTGCCCGGTTCGCCGGCCGTCGCTTACACCGGCATGCCGGCCTTCACCGCGCACTTCGTGGTGGCGATGCTGGCCTACAGCCTCTTCACGATCGCCTCCCTGCACGTGCTGCTGATGGCCTACATCGAGCGCCGGCTGCGCGCGGGCGCGTTGCCCGCGCCGCTGCAGCACCTGCCGCCGCTGCTCGCCATGGAACAGATGCTGTTCCGGATCATCGGCGCCGGCTTCGTGCTGCTCACGCTGGCGCTCGCCAGCGGGATCCTGTTTTCGGAAGAAGTGTTCGGCAAGCCGCTGCGCTTCAACCACAAGACGGTGTTCGGCAGCGCGTCCTGGGTGATTTTCGGCCTGCTGCTGGCGGGTCGCGCGCTGCGCGGGTGGCGCGGCCCCCCAGCAGCAGGCCGAAAATCACCCAGGAC
>CAZXNF010000731.1:0-1562 GCA_964641785.1 uncultured Streptomycetaceae bacterium
CTGACCCTCCCCCGCGCTGCGCGCAAGGGAGGGGATCTGCGAAAAAGTTCTTAAGAAAGTGCCATTCGACACTGACTCTTGGTGTTTTGGTGTTCGGAAGAGGCAAAAGAAGTCTACGGCCACACCGCGGCCGGCGAGTCGCAATAGCGCTGCATGTCCGCCGCCACGCGGCGGGCGCATCGAAATCACCTGGGAGGCAGGCGCAGGTTTGCGTAATATGAAAGCACTGAATTGATCCCGCGCCCGGCCAATCTGCTGCCGCTCGCGCTTGGCTCGATGTTCCTGCAGCAGACCTTCATCGCGCTCGGCAAGTCGCTGCCCGCCGTGATCGCGCCGGCAATCATCCTGGATCTGCATCTCGCGCCGGCATGGATAGGCTTGTATTTCGGCCTCACGGCAGCAGCCGCTCTCGTCACCCAGCTCGGCTGCGGCAGCTTTCTCGTGCGTTACGGCGCTTTGCGCATGAGCCAGGTATCGCTGCTCCTGCTCGCCATCGGCACCGCATTGCTGACGCTGGGAACGCCGCTGATGCTTATCCTGTCCGCGATTATCGGCGGCGGGGGTGCTGCCGTGTCGACGCCGGCCAGTTCGCATCTGCTGGCCCGCTGCTCGCCGCCCCAGTACTTGCCGCTGGTGTTTTCAGTCAAGCAGACCGCGGTCCCGGCCGGCCTGCTGATCGCCGGCGTGTTCGCCCCCCAGTTCACCGAGTGGGCTGGCTGGCGCACGACCATGCTCATCTGCGCGGCGGCGTGCGCGATTTTCGCGGTCGTATTGCAGCCTTTGCGCAAAATGTTCGACGACGATCGCGTGCCGGCACGCATGTTCAGGTTCTCGGATTTCAAATCGACCCTGAACGCGGTGATGGCTACAAAGCGTCTGCGTGCGCTGTCGTTCGCCTGCCTCGCGTTCAATGGCGTGCAAACCGTGATTACCGCTTACTTTGTCGTTTACCTGACGACCATAGGCTATACGCCGGTCGCCGCCGGCTTCATGTTCTCGATTGCGGTCGCGGTCGCCATCCCCGGCCGCATCCTGTGGGGATGGATCGGCAGCCGCTACGTCTCGCCGCGCATCGTGATGGCAGTTCTCTCGCTCGGCATGGCGGCAAGCGCGGCCCTGCTGGCACTCTGCGATGCCGGCTGGCCGGCGCTGCTCGTGGGTATGGTTTCCTGCCTGATCAGCGTCACCGCGCTGTCGTGGCACGGCGTGCTGCTCGCCGAAGCCGCAAACGCATCGCCGGCAGACATGCGCGGCGGCGTCACCGGCGGCGTGCTGTCTTTCGGCCAGGTCGGCGCGCTCGTCTTGCCGATGATGTATTCAGGGCTGCTCGACACAACCGGCAGCTATGGCATCGGCTTCATCGTATGCGGCATTCCGGCGCTGGTGGTCGGCGTGCTGCTTTTGCGTCAGCGTTGATTGTGGTTAACCGCATTTGTGTGATCCTACTGGCGTGCATGACGGCATTGCCCGCCGCCGCGTCGTTCGCGCCAACACCAAGGGTCAGCGTCGAATGGCACTGACTTAAGGTTCCTTCCCTCGCTTGCGGGGGAAGGCCAGGATGG
>CAZXNF010000732.1:0-1560 GCA_964641785.1 uncultured Streptomycetaceae bacterium
GGGCTACACCAACCCCTATCTCAGTCCCTACGAGGAATTCCAGCGCTACAAGACCCATCCCGCCATCCGCAGTTTCCTCGAGGGCGGCAAGCGGATTGCCTACGGCGCACGGGCGATCACCGCCGGTGGCCTGCAGTCGCTGCCCAAGCTCACCTTCCCGGGCGGCGCGCTGATCGGCGACGACGCGGGCTTTCTCAATGCCTCGCGCATCAAGGGCTCGCACGCCGCCATCAAGTCGGGGATGCTGGCTGCCGAGGCCGCGGCCGCCGCGCTGGCCGCGGGCCGCACGGGGGACGAACTGATGGATTACCCCGAGCAGTTCCGTTCGAGCTGGCTGCACGCAGAACTGCACAAGGCGCGCAATTTCAAGCCGTGGATGTCGAAGGGCCTGCTCACCGGCACGCTGATGGTGGGTGTCGACCAGGTCCTGTTCCGTGGACGCGCCCCGTGGACCCTGCACCACGATCATGCCGACTGCGAAACGCTGCAAAATAAAACCGAAGCCAGCCCCATCGCCTATCCCAAGCCCGACGGCGTGCTGACCTTCGACCGCCTGTCCTCGGTCTTCGTGTCCAACACCAATCACAACGAAGACCAGCCGGCGCACCTGACGCTGAAGGACGCCACCGTCCCCGTCAACGTCAACCTCGCGCTCTACGATGCGCCCGAGCAGCGCTACTGCCCGGCCGGCGTGTATGAAATCGTGCGGGATGAATCCGGCGCGAATCCGCGGCTGCAGATCAACGCCCAGAACTGCGTGCACTGCAAGGCCTGCGACATCAAGGACCCTACCCAGAACATCGTCTGGGTAACGCCGGAGGGTGGAGGCGGGCCGAATTACCCGAACATGTAGCCTTAGGACGCGCCGCCGAGCAATGCCTTCTTCAGCTCCGGATCGACCGGCTTCGCGCCCAGCCAGATCTTCATCAGCGCGCGGTTGAATTCCGCGCCCGGGATGGTCCCCCTTACCTCGTTACCGAGGGTAACCTTCGTCCCCGACTCCGGCAGGTAATCGAACAGGATCAGGTCGCCCCGCTTCACCACTCTGGCGGCACTGAAAATCGCGTCGAGTTGCCGCAAGCCCGTGCTGACGGCCGCCAGGTCGGCCGGCGGGTTGTTCGCTTCGAAGCCCTCGCGGAAGCTGCCGAGCAATTGTTCCGCCGTGATCTCGTCGCGCAGGATGTGCAGCGCGAGGCGGCGGGGGCTGGCATCCGCGGACAGGATGGCCTCCGCGGACGGCGTCTTGCGGGGCAGGTACAGCGCGCCGACATAGACACTGACGAAGACGCGCTTGCGCACGCCGGCACCGTTGATGATGAGCTCGGAACCATTTTCGGCAAAACGCACCCGATCGGGCAGCTTGACCGACTGCACATCGGCCGCGCCCGCGAGCGATGCCCACAGCACCAGCCCCATCACCGCCAGCCGTTTGCCCATGCCGCCTCCCTACAGCGCCTCAAAGACCCCCGCAGCCCCCATGCCGGTGCCGATGCACATGGTGACCATGCCGTACTTCTTGCCGGTGCGACGCAGTCCGTGCAGCATCGTTGCGGTCCGCAC
>CAZXNF010000733.1:0-1549 GCA_964641785.1 uncultured Streptomycetaceae bacterium
GCTACGCTCGACCGCGCGCTCGCCGACAGCGAAGTGGCGGGCCAGCGCGCGTTGGCGCCGGCGGAGACGCTGTCCGCCGCCGAGCGGCAATGGGCGCTCGACCGCATCGTCGCACTGGTGGCGCGCTTTCGCATGCGCGAGGCCGTGGCGCTCTACGAGGCCATGGCCGCGCGCGAGAACCCGCTGCCGGGCTATGTCACCGCTGCCGTCGCTTCGGCCTTTCTGCACCTGGAGCAGCCGGAACGGGCTCGCGACCTTTACCGCGCGGTACTCGCCGCCGATCCCGACAACCTGGAAGCCCGCCTGGGGTTGTTCTACGCGCTGGCGGAGAGTGAACAGCACGACGCGGCACTGGCGCAGATCGAGCAGATCGTCGCCACCACGCCCAGCCAGATCGATGCGTGGAGCGCCGCCACCGTCCGCGAAAACCCGGCCTATGCGCGGGTGCTGGCGGCCCGCGCCATGGCGCCGCTGTTCGCCAACCGACCGGGCGAGGCCCAAGAGCGCTTGCAGGTACTGGCCGATCGTGCCCCGTTCAACATGAACGTGCGCACGGACCATGCGAGCAGCATGCGGGCCCGCGGCTGGCCGCGCACGGCCGAGGCGGAATTGCGCTGGATCCTGGCGGCCGAACCCGCGAACAGCGGGGCGCTGGGGGAGCGGGCCGGCGCGCTATTGGAAATGCGCGACTACCGCGCCGCCGAAGACGCGCTGGCCGTGGCGCAGTCGGTGGCCGCGGAGGACGGCCGCGTCAGGCGGGCGGCGCGGCTGGCCGAGGTGCATGGCTTGCAGGAACTGATCGTGGACGGCACCTTCGGCCGGTCAAGCGGCGGGGGTGCTACCGGCGCCCCGGCCGGCACGCAGGATTACGCGCTGGAGGCCTGGCTGTTTTCGAAGCCGCTCGCGTACCAATATCGCGTATTCGGTCACCTCTACAGCGCGGCCGCCCGCTTCAGCAACGGCACCGGCCGCTGGGAGCGCGCCGGCGTGGGCCTTGAGTACCGCTCGCCGCTGGTGACCGCAACCGGCGAACTGACCGGAGGCCTCAACGGTTCCGGGGCCGGCGCGGCGGCAACGGTTGCCTTCACGCCGAACGACTTCTGGACGTTGCGCGGGCGGGTCGATACTTCGGCCAATGACATCCCGCTGCAGGCGCGGCTAACGGACGTGACGGCGCGGCGGGCGTTCGCCGAAGTGGGCTGGCGCGCGCACGAATCGCGTGCCGCAGCGGTTTCGCTCGACCTGTTCGACTTCAGCGACGGCAATCGCCGCGACATCACCCAGGCGCGCTGGACGGAGCGCGTGATCGCCGGGCCGGTCTACAAGCTCGAAGTCACGCCGGGCCTTTACGCATCGCGCAATTCGCAGGCCGGGGTGCCGTACTTCAATCCGTCGCGCGACTTTTCCCCGACGCTGGAGTTCGCCAACGATGGGGCGACCCTCGTTTTGAGCTCCAACGGCGTCGAAAACCGGATCGCCTGCGGCGCCGGCGCTTGGACCCGCGGAACCTTCGCGCTGGGCGACGGGTTCGCGACGCGTATGTTTGGCA
>CAZXNF010000734.1:0-1545 GCA_964641785.1 uncultured Streptomycetaceae bacterium
CTCGTCGTCCTCGGTTCCACCGGCAGCGTCGGCGTCAGCACGCTCGACGTGGCGGCCCGACACCCCGACCGTTTCGAAGTCCTCGCGATGACCGCGCACCGTCGCATCGATTTGCTGTTCGAACAGTGCCGGCAGTTCGCCCCGCGCTACGCCGTCGCCGCGGACGCCGATCATGCGGAGATGCTGCGCACGCGGGTGCGGGCGGCGGGACTTTCCACCGAAGTGCTGGCCGGTGCGGAGGGGCTGATCCGGGTTGCGAGCCTGCCCGAAGCGGATACCGTGATGGCGGCGATCGTCGGCATCGCCGGACTGGCACCGACGCTGGCGGCCGCGACTGCGGGCAAGCGCGTGCTGCTGGCGAACAAGGAAGCGCTGGTGACGGCGGGCGCGCTGCTCATGGACACCGTGGCGCAGGGCGGGGCGAGTCTGGTGCCGATCGACAGCGAGCACAATGCGATTTTCCAGGCGCTGCCGCCGCACTTCGCCGGCGATCTGGGCGCGGTCGGCGTGCGCCGCATCCTGCTCACGGCCTCCGGCGGCCCCTTCCTTGACTGGACCGCCGAGCGCATGGCCGCCGCGACGCCGGAGCAGGCCTGCGCGCATCCGAACTGGGTGATGGGCCGGAAGATTTCGGTCGACTCCGCGACCATGATGAACAAGGGCCTCGAAGTCATCGAGGCGCGCTGGCTGTTCAACGCGGATCCCTCGCAGATCCAGGTGGTCATTCACCCGCAGAGCGTGATTCATTCGCTGGTGGAATACGTCGATGGTTCGGTCCTCGCGCAGCTCGGCAATCCCGACATGCGCACGCCGATCGCCTGCGCGCTGGCGCATCCGGAGCGCGTGGCGGCGGGCGTGGAGAGCCTGAATCTGGCCCAGATCGGCAGCCTGACTTTCCAGGAGCCGGACCCGGCGCGCTTTCCCTGCCTCGGGCTGGCGTACTCGGCCCTGCGTGCCGGCAGCAGCGCCGCCGTGGTCCTGAACGCCGCCAACGAAGTCGCCGTCGCCGAGTTTCTCGCCGGCCGTCTGCGCTTTGACCGCATCGCGCGCCTGATCGAGGCCATGCTGGAGCGGGTCCCGGCGCAGGACGTTTCGAGCCTGAGCGGCGTGCTGGCAGCGGACTGCGCCACTCGCGAGGTGGCGCAGGAATGGCTGGCCCGCCAGGGTCTGCGCGTGGTGGAGAACCGGGCGTGAGTCTGCTGCAGACAATCCTCGCCTTCCTGCTCGCGCTGGGGCCGCTGATCGTGGTGCACGAACTGGGGCACTTCGCGGTCGCGCGCGCGTGCGGCGTCAAGGTGCTGCGTTTTTCACTCGGTTTCGGCCGCGTGCTGGTGCGCTGGCACTGGGGGCGCGACGGCACGGAGTGGGCGCTGTCCGCGATCCCGCTGGGCGGCTACGTGAAGATGCTCGATGAGCGCGAGGCGCCCGTCGCGCCGGCCGAGCTGCCACGTGCCTTCAATCGCCAGAACGTCTGGAAGCGGATCGCCATCGTGGTGGCCGGACCGCTGGCGAATTTTCTGCTCGCCATCGTGCTCTACTGGGGAT
>CAZXNF010000735.1:0-1542 GCA_964641785.1 uncultured Streptomycetaceae bacterium
GGGAGAAGCTCATCGAGAACGGCGGCGGCAGCGACGGCGGCGGCGAGGCGGCGCTCTCCAGCGTGGCCTATGTCAATGTGCCGGTGTCGGCCACGCAGATGCAGTATCTGAACCAGTCGTACGACGCCCTGCGCGAATCCGTCTACGGCGCGCTCGTCGTGCAAACCCGGCTCAAGCCCTATCTGGACGCGGTGGCCCTCAACATCACGGAGGAAGGCCTGGCCTTCGACACCAGCGGGGTGACCGAGAAGCTCGAAACCCGGCGCGCGGGCGACCGCCTGAACGGCCTGATCGATCTCGTCGAACTGAACAAGTTCGCCGGCGCATCGCTCTACGCCACCGGCTGGGCGGGCGTGGAACTGATGCGCGACTGGGTGCGCGAAGCCAAGGCCGACCCCACGCTGGCGTCCGTCTTCACTGATCTCCGCATGATCTACGGCGCGAGCCCCGGCGATACGATCCGGACCATCGGCGGAACCAACGACGATGTGCTGATCGGCCAGGACGGCGGCATCAAGGTCGATGGCAACGAAGGCAACGATCTGGTGATTGCCGGCGCCGGCAATCAGGACGTGACCGGCGGCGACGGCGACGATATTCTCGACGGCGGCCTCGGGGATGACCGGCTGTTGGGCGGCGCCAACAGCGACCTCTATCGGTGGGGGCGCGGTTCGGGCCGCGACACCATCAGCCAGAACGACACGAGTGTTAACCGGCACGACGTCGTGCAGATCGGCCCCGGCATCCGTCCCGAGGACCTGATCCTGCAGCGCACCGGCGGCGGCGCCGCCACTTTTTTCCTCAAGGACGGCAGCGACAAGCTCACGCTGGAGGCCTTCTTCGAGGCCAACAACGGCACAACGCAGCTCTACGCGCGGCAGGTGGACGAGATCCGCTTCGTGGACGGCACCGTGTGGGACATCGATACCCTCTACGGCCTGCAGGTGGCGGGAACCCCGTGGGGCGAGGCGATCTACGGGCAGGCGAGCCGCGGCGAAACCATCAACGGGCAGGGCGGCGATGACTCCATCTACGGCCGCGCGGGCAATGACACCTTGCTCGGTGACGGCGGCAACGACCAGTTGTTCGGCGACGAAGGCGCGGACATTCTGGATGGCGGCGCGGGGGACGACGTGCTGCAGGGCGGCGCCGGGGACGACACCTACCGCTTCGGTCGCGACGGCGGGCAGGACCGCATCGAGGTCAGCCGCCAGTTGACGGCCGAGATCGAGACGGTGCAACTGGGCACGGGCATTGCGCCCGCGGACCTGAAGCTGTGGATGAGCGGCAGCGACCTTCTCCTGCAGATCCTCGGCACCGGCGATCGCCTGCGGATCTCCAATCACTTCCATCCCAGCAACCTCTACCGGATCGACCGGCTGGCGTTCGACGACGGTACGGTCTGGGACACGGCCGCGATCGCTGCGGCGCTCACCGCCGCGCCTGCCGCGATCACGTTGAACGGCACCGCCGTCGGCGAGACGCTCACCGGCACGGCCGCGAACGAAACCCTCAACGGCAATGGCGGCAACGACATTATCG
>CAZXNF010000736.1:0-1539 GCA_964641785.1 uncultured Streptomycetaceae bacterium
GCGGCATGCCGCAGATCGAAGTCACCTTCGACATCGACGCCAACGGCATCCTGCACGTGTCGGCCAAGGACAAGGCGACCGGCAAGGAGAACAAGATCAAGATCCAGGCGAGCTCGGGCCTGTCGGAAGACGAGATCCAGCGCATGGTGAAGGACGCCGAAGCGCACGCCGAGGACGACAAGAAGGCGCGCGAGCTGGTCGACGCCCGCAACCAGGCCGACGCCATGGTCCACAGCGTGAAGAAGTCGCTGACGGAATACGGCGACAAGATCGGTGCCGACGACAAGGCGAAGATCGAGGCCGCGCTGAAAGACGCCGAGGAAGCGCTGAAAGGCGACGACAAGACGGCCATCGAAACGAAGACGCAGGCGCTGGCCGAAGCCTCCGCCAAGCTCGCCGAGCAGATGATGCAGGCCGAGCAGGCAAAGCAGGCCGCGGGCGGCAGTGCGACGGCCGACGCTGGCCCCGGCAGCAAGAAGGACGACGGCAACGTGGTGGACGCCGAGTTCGAGGAAGTGAAAGACAAGAAAGGTTAAAGGCGCACCCTTCGGGGCGCTTTAACTCGCCGGGTTCGAGCGTACGCACGCGCCGCTCAACCCGGCGTTGTCGTGCTTGGGGATTGGGTAGTTCATGGCAAAACGCGATTACTACGAAGCGCTCGGCGTCAACCGGGAGGCCGCGGACGAAGCGCTCAAGAAGGCATACCGCAAGCTCGCCATGAAGTGGCACCCGGACCGCAATCCGGACAACCCCAAGGCAGAGGAACACTTCAAGGAAGCAAAAGAAGCGTACGAGGTCCTGTCGGACCCGCAGAAGCGCGCGGCCTACGACCAGTACGGCCATGCGGGCGTCGATCCTTCCGCGGCTGGCGCGGGCGCCGGCTTCGGCAACTTCGCCGATGCCTTCGGCGACATCTTCGGCGACATCTTCGGCGGCGGGCGCGGCCGCTCCGGGGTCTACCGCGGCGCCGACCTGCGCTACAACCTTGTCATCGAGCTGGAAGACGCCGCGCGCGGCACCGACACCCGCATCCGCATTCCCACACTCACTGAGTGTGAGCCCTGCAAGGGTTCGGGCGCCAAGCCCGGCACCCAGCCCAAGCCCTGCCCCACCTGCAACGGCCAGGGCCAGGTCCGCATGCAGCAGGGGTTCTTCTCGATTCAGCAGACCTGCCCCAAGTGTCATGGCGGCGGCAAGGTCGTGGACACACCGTGCAGCACATGTTCGGGCGTCGGCCGTATCAAGCGCCAGAAGACGCTGTCGGTGAAGATCCCCGCCGGCGTGGATGAAGGCGACCGAATCCGCCTCACCGGCGAGGGCGAGACGGGCGCGAACGGCGGGCCGAGCGGCGATCTCTACGTGGTCATCCACATCCGCGACCACGCGGTGTTCCAGCGCGACCACAACGACCTGCACTGCGAGATGCCGATCAGTTTCACTACTGCGGCGCTGGGGGGCGAGATCGAGATTCCCACGCTGGACGGTGCGGCCAAGATCAAAGTCCCCACGGAAACTCAGTCCGGTAAGGTTTTCCGACTG
>CAZXNF010000737.1:0-1538 GCA_964641785.1 uncultured Streptomycetaceae bacterium
GTCGAGAACCTGACGTTGACCGGCTCGGCGGCAATCGATGGCAACGGAAATGCGCTCGACAATATGTTCCGCGGCAACGGGGCTGCCAACACCTTCACGGGCGGAGACGGCAGCGATCGCTACCACTTCGGGCGCGGTGCGGGGCAGGATACGGTCGAAGACTTCTCGGTACTCGCCGGCCAAGTCGATGCGGTGGTGATGGCCGATGACGTGGCCCCGGCCCAGGTGTCGGTGTCCCGCGCGGGCGACGATCTGCAACTGCACATCGCGGGGACGACCGATACCTTGACGTTGCGCCGCTGGTTTGCCGATACGGCATCCAAAGTGGAGCAGGTGCGCTTTGCCAACGGCACAACCTGGGACATCTCGTATCTCGAAGCAAAGGCGGGTGAACCTGGCGGCAATGCGCCGCCGCAGGTGGCCGTTGCGTTGCCGGACGCCGTTTACGCCGAAGACTCCACGTTGGCGTACATGGTCCCGGCGAACACGTTCGCCGACCCCGATGCCGGCGATGTCCTGACCTACACCGCGCGTTCGGCCGACGGTTCCGGGCTTCCCGCCTGGCTCGCCTTCAACCCTGTCACCCGCACCTTCAGCGGCGCCCCCGGCAACGCTGAGGTCGGCACGGTCAGTCTGCGCGTCACGGCCACTGATCCGGGGGGGCTTACGGTATCCGATGTATTCGACCTGACCGTCACCAACGTCAACGACGCACCCGTACTGGCAACGGCGCTGGCCGATCAGGCGGCGACCGAGGACGCAGCGTTCACCTTCTCCGTCCCGGCCAACACGTTCTCCGACGTGGACGCCGGCGACACGCTGACGCTCGCCGCCAGCCTCGTCAGCGGCGGCGCGCTCCCGGCGTGGCTCACCTTTGACGCCGCCGCTGGCGCGTTTGCCGGCACCCCCGTCAACGGCGATGTCGGCACGCTCAGCGTTCAGGTCACGGCGACCGACGGCGCGGGCGCCACGACCAGCGACAACTTTACTCTGAGCGTCGCCAACACCAACGACGCACCGGTCCTGGCGCAGTCGCTTGCCGACCAGAGCACGGCCGAGGATGCGGCGCTGGCCTATGTTGTTCCAGCGGGTGCGTTTGCCGATGTGGATGTCGGCGACGCTCTCACGTTCTCGGCCGCGCTCGCCGATGGTTCGGCGCTGCCAGGATGGCTGGCATTCGACGCAGCCAGCCGCACGCTTGCCGGCACGCCGGGCAACGCGGAGGTCGGGACGCTGACGGTGAGGATCACCGCCATCGACGCTGCCGGTGCGACGGCGGCGGACACGTTCGACCTCACGGTCACCAACGTCAACGACGCGCCCGTTCTGGCGACCGCCATCGCTGATGCCGCCGCTGTCGAAGATGCCGCGTTCACCGTCACGCTCCCGGCTAGCACCTTCTCCGACGTGGACGCCGGCGACACGCTCACCTACCAGGCCACGGGCGCCGACGGGTCGGCGCTGCCGGCTTGGCTTGCATTCAACGCCATCACGCGCACCTTTGCCGGCACGCCGGTTAACGCCGATGTGGGCAGCGT
>CAZXNF010000738.1:0-1531 GCA_964641785.1 uncultured Streptomycetaceae bacterium
GAATCACGCACTACTCGAGCGAAGCCCCGCCCGCCATCAAGACACAGCGCGTGCGCATCGAGGAAAGTGTCATTCCGCAGGATCCCGCCGTGGTCAGGGGCGCCGCCGAAGCGTCCGCCATCGCCGCCCAGTACCCGTCCATGCCCAACTACGACCCGCGCAACGCGAGCGGGACCAGCTTGCTCGCCAGCGACCGCTCAACCTATCGCACGCGCAAGATCGCAGAGTGCCAGCGCAACAACGGCGTCGACTGCGTGCGCGCGGTAGACACCGAACTGGGCGCCGAGTCTCTGCAGGGCGACAGCCGCGTTCTCCGCGCGCCCGCCACCCGGAACTGACGCGCTACTCCACGCCGGCTGACACGAACGCCGCCTTCCCCGCGGGTGTCGCCAATAGCTTCAGCACCTGCGCGGCCGCATCGGCGCCGGGCGCGCCGGTCATCACCACCGCGTCGTAGCTCGTGTAGTTCTGCACGTCCGCCGGCAGCGGGCCGAGCATCTTCAGGCCTTTCGGCTCGAACATCCGGATTTCGGTGATCGCGCCGAAGCCGATCTCGCTGCCCTTGCTGTTGATCACGTGCAGCATCACCGACTCGCCGTTGGGATAGCGCACACTCTTCGGCTTGATCTGCTCCAGAATGCCGATCCTCTCGAACAGGCGGTCGAGGTAAAGGCCGGTAGAGGCCGTGTTGTAGACCACCGCATCGGCGGCAAGCACCGCCTGCTTCAGCGCATCGACGGTCACGACATTCGGCATCGCAGCGCCGCTGCGCACGATGATGCCCGCGCCGACGCGGCCGACGGGCGCGCGGGTGCCCGCAACGACCTTGCCTTCCTTCGCCGCGGCATCGACCGCCGCCGGCGGGGAGATCAGGATGTCGTAGACCTCGCCCCCGGCCAGCCGCTTGGCGATCTGCGGCGCCGTGTTGAACTGGATTTTCAGGTCGTGCCCGGTTTCTCGCTTCACCAGTTGGGCAAAGGCGTGGAGGCCGGGCTCGACGGCCCCGGCGCTCAGCACCCTGATGTCGGCGGCATGGGTGCTCACGCAGGCGATGGCGGCGAACAAGGCAACAAAGGCGGTTTTCATGGGTACTATTCCTGAGCAAGGATGGAACGGACCCGCACTCTAGCCAATCGGCCGCCGACCTGCCAACTCCACTCGGCGTAGCGGGCGCAACTGACGCCAAAGCGGCGGCAAACCCCCGCCTGCAATATCATGTGGCCCCTTCGCCCTCCCACACCGTCCAAACCGTCCCCGCCGGGCCTGGCTGCTGCACCGAAATGAACGACCCGTTAGCCTCCAAGCCCGACTGGCGCGACCGTGCCACGCTGCGGATCACCATCCGCCCGATCTGGCTGGCGGTCGTCGTCTCCGTGCTCGGCCACATCCTCGTGCTGTGGTTCGGGCTGCCGCACCTGCGGCTACCGGTCGATCCCAAGCTGCCGGGTGGGCAGGAAGGCAAGTTCGATGTGGTCCTGGCGCCGCCGCCGCGCCCGCAGGTGCCGCCGCCCTCGCCCCCGGTCGCCGAAGC
>CAZXNF010000739.1:0-1521 GCA_964641785.1 uncultured Streptomycetaceae bacterium
GTCGTAGACCGACCCTTCGGTCATCACACGGTCCACCGCGAGGCGCAGTTGCTGTTTGATCTGCGCGAGCGAGAGTTCGGGCAGCGCGGGATCGCCGCGGCGGTGCTCGTTCAGCAGCGCGTACGAGCCGAGGATCGCCTGTTCACCGCCTTTGACGGCCACGTACATCGTTCAGGCTCCGATCCGGGTCGTGCGCGGCAGACCGGCCAGCCGGTCGCCGCACGTCAAAAACAGATCGATCCCGCAGGGAAAGGCGCGGTGATTGGCGGCCCATTGCGCGACAAAGCCAGCGTCGAGCCCGCCCGCGCTGAGCGTGGCCTGCGCCGCGATGCCGGGCCCCGTCAGTGTCCAGCCCGGCGCGTTGTCGAGCGCAGGCAACTGCACGACGACGGTCGCCGAGCGTTCGGGATACTCCTCGCTGCCGGCGGCAAACGCCTCGAGCGGCGGCAGTTCTTCCGGCGTCCCGACCAGCGCGAAGTCCGCGTCGGATGAACGCTCGACCAGCCCGCAGCCGGTGTGAAAGCGCAGGTAATCCGCCGCAGGCCCGCCCGCCACGGAGGGCGCGAGCCACAAGCGCGTGTCCTGGTCCAGCAAGGCCAATAGCACCGACACTGCCGCCGGATGCAGGCCCGCGGGCGTTTCCGCATCGGCGCTGACGTCGATGATTTCACCGGGCCGCGACAGCGCGGCCAGCGCCTGCCGGAACACGGCCTGGCTGCCGAACGTGGCATCAGCGAAGCCACGTCCAATGTCCGCGAGATTCATGCCGCCGCTCATGCGTCGTCCTCGTCGTCCTGGCCGCCGCCGCTTTCGCGCGCGACCGTGAAGAACTCGACGCGGGTGGACTGCGCCTTGCGCGCCATGTTCTGGCGACCTTCTTCCAGTTGCCGCGCGATCGGATCGAGCACGCTGCGCCGCACGCTGTCGCGGGTGTCCGTGGACTGCAGCAGCGCGTCCGCCAGCGCGGCGAGTTCCGCGTGCCGGTGCGAGCGGCCATGGATATAGGCGACGCCGCTGGAGCCGTTGGCGAGCCGCAGCGTGCAGCGCGTCACCGTCATCTCGCCGAGGTTGAAGCGATTGCCGGTGCCGCCGACGCGCCCGCGCACCATGAAAAGCCCGGTCTCCGGACGGCGCAGCCAGGTATAGGCAGGCACCGCTACCGATTGCAGGCCCGCTTCCAGCGCGGCGACGGGCGCGCGGGCCAGCAGCGCCATCCACGTCCGGCGTGCAGGGGTGTTCTGAGTGTCAACGGGCTGCAACATGGAATGGATAAGCTTGTGTTGTCTAGATGTCTCGATACCAAGACCGATGCTAGTGGCTGAACATGAAGACTTTGTGAACGCTTAGTGAAAGGTGAGCGACCGATGCGCGGAAACGAGGCAGGCGCCGATACCGTAGAGCGGCCGGATGACAACGCTACCCCCGGCGGCGGTTCGTCCGACGAACGGACCGCGATCGTCCGCGAACTGGGTACCTCGATGTGGTCCGCGATCGAACGGGCGCTCGCCAGCGATATCGCTG
>CAZXNF010000740.1:0-1518 GCA_964641785.1 uncultured Streptomycetaceae bacterium
GAAGGCCATGTGGCCGCGCTTCTGGTTGTAAAAGGTGATCCATTGTCCGATCCCCATGCGCGCTTCGAGCGCGCTCGCGTAGTCGCGCAGATGGATCTCCTCGTACTTCAGCGAGCGCCACAGCCGCTCGACGAAGACGTTGTCCATCCATCGCCCGCAGCCATCCATGCTGATCGCGATCCCCGCCGCGCTCAGCACGTCGGTGAAGGCCGTGCTCGTGAACTGCACGCCCTGGTCGGTGTTGAAGATCTCCGACTTGCCCTTGGTCAGCGCCTCCTCGAGAGCGGCGACGCAGAACGACGTGTCGAGCGTGTTCGACAGCCGCCACGCCAGCACGCAGCGGCTCGCCCAGTCCATGATCACGACCAGGTACAGGAAGCCTTGAGCCATCGGCACGTAGGTGATGTCGGCGCACCAGACCTGGTTCGGCCGATCGATCGTCAGATTGCGCAGCAGATACGGATAGACGCGGTTCTCCGGCGCCTTGCGGCTCGTCCCCGGCTTCGGCGCCAGCGCCTCCAGCCCCATCGTGCGCATCAGCCGCTGCACGCGCTTGCGATTGATCTTGTGCCCTTGCGCGCGCAGCGCCACCGTCATCCGACGCGAGCCGTAGAACGGATGCGCCAGGTAGAGCTCGTCCAGCCGGCGCATCAGCGCCAAGTCGTCGGGATCCGCCGCCCCCGCCGGCCGATAGGCCGATGCGCGCCACACGTCGAGCAGCTCGCACTGCCGACGCACCGAGGGCACCGGCGCCTGCCGGTCCACCATCGCCAGGCGATCGGCCCGGCTCATCGACCGGACCTCCGTGACAAAAAATCGCGTTCCACCGTCAGCCGGCCGATCTTCGCGTACGCCTCCGACAATTCCTGCTCGCGCGCCGCCTCGCGGTGCGACGGGCCCGTCTCGAAGGCCGCCGCCGCGTTCTCCATCAGCTCGCGCTTCCACTTGTAGATCTGGTTCGGATGCACGTCGTACTTCGCCGCCAACTGCGGGATCGTCGCCTGATCGCGCACCGCTTCGAGTGCAACCTTCGCCTTGTATGCCGCGTCGCGCGGCCGCCGTTCGCCTTTGCTCATCGTCGCTCCTCCTTCTCCGGTTAGGAGCCGACGGCAAACTTACCTACTGGTCTCAAAAACGGGGTCCACTTCTCCCTGAGCGCCGGCGCCATGGCCTGGATAACGCCGAACTGAACGAGCCCTGTGATATCGGCGGTGGTATCGCGAAGGACCGCCACCTGAGTCATCCCTGGCGCGATCTCCTTCAGCAACTGCAGCCATGTTGCGCTCAGGCTGTATTCGAACATCATGAACCCGGTGGCGTTGCCGCCCGGCCGCGCCAGGCTGTCGACGTAGCCGGCGCCGACCGGATCCGTGGCGAGCGGGAACACGATCGGCACGCTGCGGGTCGCCTGCAGCAACGGCGGCATGGTCGAGTCGCCGGTGGCCCGGATGACGTCCGGCGCGAGCGCGGCCAGTTCCGACGCGTGCCGGCGGATTTCGGCCGCATCGGTTGTTGCCC
>CAZXNF010000741.1:0-1517 GCA_964641785.1 uncultured Streptomycetaceae bacterium
CACCGCGATCACGCGGGCAGCCTGCAACTGCGCGCACATCTCGGAGCACCGCCGGTCCACGCCACCGACATCGTGCGCCGCCGCCTGCCGCCCGCAGACACGCACGAGGCCTTGCCGCTGCAGGGCAGCGCCACCGTGGCCGGCACCACCGTCACCACGGGACGCAGCGGGCACGCGCCGGGCGGCGTCTGGCTGCACCTCGACGTCGGCGGCGGCCTGCTCTACATGGGCGATAACTGTGCCGAGTCCGCGCTCTATGCCTGGGACACCCCACCCGCCGCGGAGGTCGTGATCCTCGATGCCTCGTATGGCGACGACGATGTGACGCTCGCCGAACGCGCCCGCGCCTTCGACGCCGCTTTCGACGCGGGGCCGACCCTGCTGCCCGTGCCGCCCGCCGGCCGCGGCCCGGAGATCGCACTGCACGCCGCGCGCACCGGCCGCGCGATCGGTGTCGATGACGCGGTGCGCGCGTCGCTGCGCAATCTGGCGACCGGGGATCTCGCGTGCCTGCGCGAAGGCATTGCCGGCGACGTGGCGCGCCTCGCCGATGACGCCGGCGCAATCGAACACCCCGAGGGCGTCATGCTGGCCGGCATCGCCGACGGCACCAGTGGCGCGTCCGCCGCGCTGCTCGAACGCTGGCGGCAAAGCACGGACCCGGCGATTATTTTCAGCGGCTACCTGCCGCCCGGCACACCGGCGCAAACACTTACGCAGTCGGGCCGTGCGCGTTACCTGCGCTGGAACGTGCACCCGCGCCTCTCGGACAACGTCCGTCTCGTGCGCAGCACGGGCGCCGGTACCGTGGTGCCCGCCTTCGGCGACGCCCGCCGGCATCGCGGCGCCTGGGAAACCGCCTTCGCCC
This sequence comes from uncultured Streptomycetaceae bacterium, assembly GCA_964641785.1. Taxonomy (GTDB): domain Bacteria; phylum Pseudomonadota; class Gammaproteobacteria; order Burkholderiales; family SG8-41; genus CAZXNF01. The sequence goes on from CAZXNF010000741.1 coordinate 869, forward strand.
CGGCCCGCATCCAGATCGACGGTATCGTGAGTTTCTGATGATCCCCGCTCCCAGCACCATTCCGCTGTTCGCCATCCCCTTCATTTTTCTGCGCCACGGCGAGACCGACAGCAACGTGCGCCGCATCGTGGCCGGTTCGCTCGACGTGCCGCTCACCGCGCGCGGCCGCGAACAGGCGCAGGCCGCCGCGGCTGCGCTGACGGGCAGCGCCGTCACCGCCATCTACGCCAGTCCGTTGCAGCGCGCGCGCCACACCGCGGAAGCGATCGCCACGGCGGTCGGTCTGCCGGTCGCCCTGATGGACGATCTGCAGGAACGCTGCTGGGGCGTGCTGGAAGGCCAGCCGCAGGGCCAGCGCGTCCGCGGCACGGTGCCGGAAGGCGCCGAGACCTATGAGGCTTACGCCATGCGCGTGCTGCGCGGCCTGGCCGCGATTCCGTCGGAGGGCACGCCGCTCGTCGTCTCGCATTCCGGCGTGTATCGTGTCCTCTGCCGCACGCTTGGCATCCCGGAGACGCGCGAACCCGTCGCCAACGCAACCCCGGTAAGCTTCCTGCCGCCGCCGACGCCAGGCGGCGGTTGGCAAATAACAATCTGATCACGACGCAGCGACCGCGCTGCCTATCCCGAGGAGCCCCACCACCATGAC
>CAZXNF010000742.1:0-1516 GCA_964641785.1 uncultured Streptomycetaceae bacterium
TGCAGCAGGTGCTGAAGAACCTCGTGTCGAACGCCGTGAAGTTCACCGAAAGCGGCACGGTGCGCCTCGCGGTCGACGCGCTGAAGTCGTCCGACGGAGTGCCGCTCGTGCGCTTTTGCGTTATCGACAGCGGCGTCGGCATCGCGCCCGAGCACCGGGATGTCATCTTCGAGGCATTCCGCCAGGCCGACGGCAGCACGCACAGAAAGTACGGCGGCACCGGGCTCGGCTTGTCGATCTCGCGGGAACTCGCGCGCCTGCTCGGCGGCGACGTCACGCTGCAGAGCGAGCCCGGCCACGGCAGCACCTTCACGCTGACCGTGCCCCGCTCGCCAGGGGAATCCGGCACCACCGCGACGACCCGTGCCGTCCTCGCGGGTTCGACGCCTGTCGCGCACGCATCGTCGTCTCACCCGTCGTCGTTTGCGCCAGCGCCATCGCCAGCGCGCACGATGGACGAGCCAAGCCCGGTGGCAAAACTCGTCGACGACGATCGTGACCAGATTGTGCAGGGCGACCGCGTGATCCTCGTCGTCGAGGACGACGACGCCTTCGCCGGCATCCTCGTCGGACTCGGGCGCGAGCGCGGCTTCAAGGTCGTTGCCGTGCCCACCGCCGATGACGGCATCGCCGCGACACTCGCGTTCAACCCGGTGGGCATCCTCCTTGACGTGAAGCTGCCCGATCACTCGGGTCTCACGGTGCTTGAGCGCTTGAAGCGGAACCCGGCCACGCGCCACGTGCCGGTGCACATGATCTCGGTGGAGGATCACATCCAGCAGGCACTCGAGCTCGGCGCGGTGGGTTATTCGCTCAAGCCGGTCAAGCGCGAGGAGCTGCTGCGCGCGCTTGAGCGCATGGAGCGGAAGCTCGCGCAGAAGATTGGACGCGTGCTGGTGGTCGAGGACGACGAGCGCCAGCGGCTGGCCATCGAGGCACTGCTCGGCGGTGACGACGTGAGCATCACGGCCGTCGCGACGGCGACCGCCGCACTCGATGCCCTGCATACCGCGACGTTCGACTGCATGGTCGTAGACCTCACCCTGCCCGATCTCAGCGGCTACCAGCTCCTCGAGCGCATGGCCGGCGACGAGCGCTACTCGCACCCGCCCGTCATCGTCTACACGGGGCGTTCCCTTGATCGCGACGAGGAGCAGCGGCTGAGCCAATACTCGCGCTCGATCATCATCAAGGGCGCGCGCTCGCCCGAGCGGCTGCTCGACGAGGTCACGCTGTTCCTGCACCACGTGGAGGCGAAGCTGCCCGCCGACAGACAGCGCATGCTGCGCGAGGCCCGCAACCGCGACGCCGCATTCGAGGGCCGGCGTATCCTTTTGGCCGAGGACGATGTGCGCAACGTGTTCGCGCTCTCCCGCGTACTCGAGCCGCTCGGCGCCAAAATGGAAATCGCGCGCAACGGCAAAGAGGCGCTTGCCGCCCTCGATAAACTTGGCAGCGCGGAGCAACATGAGGGCGGCATCGACATCGTCCTGATGGACATCATGATGCCCGAGAT
>CAZXNF010000743.1:0-1510 GCA_964641785.1 uncultured Streptomycetaceae bacterium
CCATTCTTTTTCCGTGCCGCAAGAAAAATTCTGACGAGTCTTGCGGCACGGAAAAAGAATGGGCTCGAATCCGAAATGAGCATCGAGAAGCAGGTTTTCACCGGGGGCCGCGCGATCCGCCTGGGCGCTTTGCTTGTCTGCGTGGCGCTGAGCGTGTTGGTCGCCTACGGCCTGCGGCGGGAGTACCTGTTGCATATCGAGACGGCCCGGGCCAACACGCGCAACCTCACACCCGTTCTCGAGGAGCACGCGCGTGAGAGCCTGCGCCGCGTTGATCTCAGCCTGGTGCGCGCGCGACGAGGTGACGCGCGCCAGCGGTCTCGGCCAGAGGATTCCGCCGTCGAACGCCGGAATCGCCTGCGCTTGATGCTGCCCGTGGACGGCTTGCTGCGCCGCTTTGTCATGGCGGACCGCAATGGCGTGATGGTCCTCTCCACGGATAGCGAGGAAGCCGGGTCACGCAATCTCGCCGAGCGGGATTACTTCTCCGCGCATCGCGCGAATGCCGATGTGGAACTGCTGATCGGCATCCCGGTGAAAAGCCGTATCGACGGGAAGCACGTGCTGCCAATGAGCGTTTGCCTTGCGCAGCCCGACGGCAGCTTCGCTGGTGTCCTGGTCGCCGAAATGAATCTGAAGTATTTCCAGGATTTCTACCGATCGATCGACACGGGAATTAGCGGTTTCGTCACCGCGTTTCTGCAGTCAGGCTGCATCGTGGCGCGATGGCCGAGCGACGAGGCGGTGCTCACCCGCAACTGGAACGAATCGCCGCTGCTCCGCGAGCACCTTTCGAAATCGCGATTCGGGACGGTGCGCCAGGTGGTGGCGGCGACCGGCATTGAGAGCCTCTACAGCCAATACACGCTGAGCGATTACCCCTTGATCGTGGTTGATCGTGGCGCCAGACGTATCGCTGACGGACAGCCTTGCCGGCTGGCGCGAGCGGGCTTGGAGAGACGGGCTGATTTTGTTTTTCGCCCTTGGTGGTTCAAACACAACCTGCGGATCGACGATAGCGAGCAGGGCCACTGCCCCGAGGTACAATCAGGTAATAGGTCAGGCAATGTTTTGGAAGATATTTTTCACGGCATTTTGCAAGTAACAATAAGCTCAGGCGCCGGCTGCTTGCAGCAGCCGGCAGATGGTCGCGCACAGCTCGTCCGCGGCGTTCGGTTTGTACACCACATGGCTCACGCCGAAGTCGCGCGCGCCAGCCCCCAGGCGCTGCTGCGCACTGCGGACGAGCAGTTGTACCTCGCCAAGTCACACGGCAGGAACCAGGTCCGCGGCGGCCTGCTGCGCGCACAGTGAAGCGACATCCCGGACCCCGTGTACCAGCGACTAGCGACTGAAACTTGTACGCGACAGCGACTGTTCCGCCTACGACTGCGAGTTTGAAAATAGCGTCAGGCAGCGGGTAAACCCTGAGCGCGTTTCACCTTCGGCGCGCCCGCTTTTCTGGCTTGCCACAAGTCATATCCAGTCTGCTGCGCTATCCACAAATCAG
>CAZXNF010000744.1:0-1508 GCA_964641785.1 uncultured Streptomycetaceae bacterium
GGAGAACACCCATGAGCAAACAAAATAAAATCTCGCCACGCAAGCCGCGAAAAAAAGCGGCCCCTATGCCGCCGGCCAAAGTGAAAATCCGCCAACTGCCGACCGGCGTGCGCGGCCTCGATGAAATCATGGGCGGCGGGCTGCCGGAATTCTCCTTCAACATCATCGCGGGCGACCCGGGTTGCGGCAAGACCACACTCGCGCATCAGATCCTTTTCGCCAATGCGACCGTACAGAGACCCGCGCTGTATTTCACCATCCTCGGCGAACCCGCCCTGAAAATGCTGCGCTACCAGCAGCAATATTCCTTCTTCGAGCTGGCAAAGCTCGGCAAGGCCGTCCGCTTTATCAATCTGAGCGACCTGGTGCTGGAAAAGGATATGGACGCGGTGCTGGAGGAAATTACCAAACAAGTGCTCGCGCTCCATCCCGGCATCGTGGTGGTGGATTCCTTCCGCACCGTGTCGCGCAAAGCGCTGAACGGCGAACACGAAATGGAATTGCAAGCGTTCGTCCAGCACCTGGCCCTGCTGTTGACCACCTGGCAAGCCACCACTTTTTTGATCGGCGAATATTCCGAAGGCGAACGGCACAGCAATCCCGTGTTCACCGTGGCCGATGGGCTTTTCTGGTTGACCCAGAATACGGAGCGAAATTCGGTGGTGCGCAAGTTGCAAATCATGAAACTGCGCGGGCAGGACTCGGTGCCGGGGTTGCACACCATCCGCATCAACGGTGACGGGCTGTCGGCCTTCTCGCGGACTCAGGGCCTGGGCGAGAAAAAAGACCGGCCGCTCTTGCGGAAGCGTATTTCCAGCGGTATTCCCGAACTGGATAAGATGATGAGCGGGGGCATTCTTGAAGGCGACAGCGTGCTGATCGCCGGACCTTCGGGCACCGGAAAATCGGCGCTGGCGACGCATTTTCTGGCCGAAGGTGTGCGCCGCGGAGAAGCGGGCGTCGCGTTGATCTTCGAAGAACGCTCGAAAGGCTACACGGCGCGGGCCAAATCTTTCGGCCTGGATCTGGAGACGCCGCAGAAAAAGGGCATGCTCGAAATGCTTTACCTGCGCCCGCTCGATCTGTCGGTGGATGAAACGATGCGGGAGGTTCTCGATGCGGTGCACAGGCTCAACGCCAAGCGGCTGGTGATCGATTCGCTGGTGGGCTTCGAGATGGCGCTGGCGCCGGGTTTCCGCGAGGACTTTCGCGAGTCGCTCTACCGCATGATCGCGGCGTTGACCGGCGCGGGCGTGACGATCCTGACCACGGTCGAAATCGAGGACTCATTTACCTCATTCGAGTTCAGCCACTACACCATTTCGTTTCTCACTGATGACATTATCCGCTTGCGCTACGTGGAGATTGACGGCCAGCTGCGGAAAATATTGGTCGTGGTCAAAATGCGCGGCGGCAACCACAGCAAGGACATCCGCGAATACGTCATCACCGACAAGGGCGTGGTCGTCATCGGCCCGCGCCAGACGGATTATTCGCGCTTGACCAGC
>CAZXNF010000745.1:0-1499 GCA_964641785.1 uncultured Streptomycetaceae bacterium
AGATCGACATGTATCTACTCCTGCGCTGACGCCGGCTTCCGTGCCGGCCACGACAAAAACTATCGGGGCGGAGTTAATCGACCGTTCCGGGTGGGAACGCACGTGACTTGTGTGTGACTGAAGTCGCGCGTGATTAGGTCAAACCCGCGTCAACCTTGAGCACTTGCGCTGTCATCGCGTGGCTGTCGTCCGATGCGAGGAACAGCGCCAGCCGCGCGATGTCGGGCGGCTCGACCTGGATGGGCATGCATTGATCACGCTTGAAGCGCGCGATCGTCTCCTCGTTCCACCACTTGCTGATCTGCCGCTCGGTCAGCGTCGCGCCCGGCATGATCGCGTTCACGCGGATGTTCTGCGGCCCCAGCTCCTTCGCCATCACGCGCGTGAGGCCGTCGATCGCGGCCTTCGCCGTGGTGTAGCCGATCATGCCCGTCGTCTTGCGTAGCCAACTCACCGATCCGAAATTCACGATCGAGCCGCCGCCCGATGCCGCCATGCCGGCAGCCACGGCCTGCAGCGCGAAGAACTGATGCCGGAGATTCACCTGCTGCACCTCGTCCCAATACTCCGGCGTCACGTCGCGCCAGTCGTGACGATCATCGCGCGCCGCATTGTTCACGAGCACCTTGATGGCGCCGAGTTCCGTTTCCACACGCAAGACCGCCGCGCGCAATGCGCTGATGTCGCGCAGATCGCATTCGATGAACAGCGGCGCCGGATCGCCAGCCGCGCCGATGTCGCGCACCAATGCCTGGCTCGGCTCACGGGCGATATCGATGAAGGCGACACGCGCGCCTTGGGCGCAGAAATGCCGTGTGATGGATGCGCCGATGCCGGACCCGCCGCCGGTGACAAGAACGACGCGGCCCTCGAGACTGGGATAGGATGCAAAAGCCATGACCGACACCTCCGATCCGATCATAACCTTGCGCGCTGGCGCCCTGTCGCTCGATCTCGCCCCCCGAGCCGGCGGCGTGATCGCCGGATTCCGGCATGGCGATACCTTGATCATGCGGCCGCCCGATCTGCCGGGCCTCGCAGCCGGCAATCCGCGCGCCGGCGCGAGCTGGCCCCTCGTCCCGTATTCCAACCGTATTCGCAATGGCCGTTTTCCCTGGCGCGGCAAGATCATCGAGTTGGAGCGCGACTGGCTGAGCAAGGAGCACGCGATCCACGGCAATGGTTGGCGCCGGCCCTGGAGCGTGCACGACCTCAGCGCGTCGGCCGTCACGATGAAACAACGCCATGCTGGCGACGGTTTCTGGCCCTTCTCCTACGAGGCGCAGCAATCCTTCGCGTTGACTCCGGACGGTTTTACCCTGTGGATGGCCGTCACCAATTCCGGCGCGGCGCCGATGCCCGCCGGGCTGGGTCATCACCCTTATTTTCATCGCACGCCCGACGCGACGCTGCGGGTGACGACTCGGGAACTGTGGGAGACCGACGACGAGAAGCTGCCGACCCGCCGCGTGAAGGTGCCGCCGCTGCTCGATTTCACA
>CAZXNF010000746.1:0-1488 GCA_964641785.1 uncultured Streptomycetaceae bacterium
GTGATCGTGAGCAGAATGCCGACGATCATCGCGCCGCTCATCATGTTGCCGAACAGCCGGACGGCCAGGGCCAGTGTGCGCGACACTTCGCTGATGAGGTTGAAGGGCAGCATGATGACCGTCGGTTTCACGTACGACGCCAGGTAGCCGCCCACGCCCTGGTCGGCAATGCCAAACAGCGGCACGGCCACGAACACGCACAACGCGAGCGCCATCGTGGTCGAGAGCGAGGCGGTCGGCGGTTCATAGCCGGGAATCACGGTGCCCAGACTGGCCGTGGCCACGAACAGGAAGAGCGTACCGAGGAAGCCGAGATACCTCTCGGGGTGGACCAGGCCGACGTCTTCGATCTGGCCTTGGATTGCGGTGATCACGATCTCGAGCAGGTTCTGCCAGCGAGACCGGGTTCTCAGCTCGGTCGACAACGCGCCGGTGATCAGTCGTGAGCCGACTGCCAGGATCAGCATCAGCCCCCACGTGTAGACGATGGTGGCGTTAAGTGTGACCCACCCGTACTGCCAGAAGATCACCTGGTCGGGACTAAGGTGCATGGGTGGCCTCCGGTGGCGGACCGAGCTGGCCCAGGGCTGTTCGCCGGGTGAGCCACGTCACGCCGTGGCGCGCGAACGCGAAGCCGATCAGGCAGGAGATCAGCCGCTGCCACTGGCCACCCGCGATGACGTACATCCCCGCCAGAACCATGCTGGTTCGCGCCAGCATGCTGACCATGAACCACAGCGCCGGACGCCGGGACGACACGCCTCGATAGACGGTCCACCACAGGCCGCCGAAGAAGATCGCGCCGAGCATGGCGCCGCCCACCCCGGCCGCGCCGAGCGCGAGCAGATCACGCATCGTCGTCACGCTGTTCTTCACGCATGGCGCGATCTTCCTTGGTCACCCATTGCCACGCGTTCCAGCAGCCGAGCGTCAGCCCCGCCACCAGCAGCGCCAGCGTCCAGGCGTGCGCGCCTGGATGGCGGCTGTCCAACCAGAGGCCCAGGGCCGCGCCGAGCAGCGTCGGCACGACCACCGACCATCCGATCAGCCCCATCATGCCGACGCCGAACCAGATGCCCGGCGCGCCGTGACGCCGCGCCTTGAGCTTGCGCGCCGCTTTGGCGCCGACCTGCCCGGCCAGGGTCGGCCTGGCAGCAGACCTGTTCCGCCGGTCGTCACTCATGATGGAACGCCGCCAGGCGCCGGACGAGTCCGGATGCCAGTTTCGACATCACCGAACGCACGTTCCGCTCCTCGTCATCCTGCGCCAGGAACTCCTGCTCCACCAGATCATGCAATTGGGCCAGGTCCGTTCCGGACAGCGCACGCCGCACCGACACGAGCACGTCCGGGCCGCTCTTGACCAGCACACCGGCATCGACCGCGACGTAGACTTCGCCCTCGTCCGCAGTTTCGTAGACGAGGATGCCGGGCGTCAGCGCGGCCACGCAGTCGAGCCGGTGCGGCAGGATTCCGAACGAGCCGTGC
>CAZXNF010000747.1:0-1486 GCA_964641785.1 uncultured Streptomycetaceae bacterium
ATGGTGAGGCATTGCACTCCCTCCCTTGCGCACTGCGCGGGGGAGGGCTGGGGAGGGGGCAGACGCCTTCGCCCCCATCCCAGACTTCCCCCGCAAGCAGGGGAAGGAGCCTAAAAGCAGTGTCATTAGTCGCCGACCGGATCATTTATATGGCGACGCTCGGCAAGGCCGCCGGCGTGTCGGGCGCTTTTGTCGCGGCCGCGCCGGTCGTCATCGACACCCTGATCCAGCGCGCCCGCACCTACATCTATACGACGGCCACGCCGCCGGCGCAGGCGGCCACCGTTACAAAGAGTCTCGAACTCATTGCGCGCGACGACTGGCGGCGCGAGCGGCTGCGCGAACTGATCGCGCAACTCAAGGCGGGCGTGCCCACGGCCATGCGTCTGGCACCGTCGGACACCGCGATCCAGCCGTTGATGGTTGGTGACAACGCGCGGGCGCTCGCGCTGACGGCAACACTCGCGGCGCGCGGCGTGCTGGTGCCGGCGATCCGGCCGCCTACCGTGCCGGCCGGAACCGCGCGGCTGCGCATTTCGCTGTCGGCCGCGCACGAGGCGGCCGACGTTGCGGTCCTGCTGGATGCCCTCGCCGATGGACACGCATGAAGCTGTCCGTTGCCACGCGCGGTATCGGCCGCGATCTCGTGCTGCTGCACGGCTGGGGCGCCGGCATGCACGTCTGGGACGGACTGACTGCCGAACTGGAGCGCGCGTTTCGGCTGCATCTGGTGGATCTGCCCGGCTACGGCGCGAGCGAGCTTTGCACGCCGTACACGCTCGATGCGTTGGCGAAGGCCGTGGCAGAGGCGTGTCCGTCGCCGGTCGCCGTGTGTGGCTGGTCGCTGGGCGCGCAGGTCGCGCTCGCCTGGGCACTCGCGCGGCCGGCGCAGGTGTCGCATCTGGTCCTGATCGCGGCGACGCCGCGTTTTATGGCCGGCGGCGGCTGGGCGCACGGCGTCACGGCGGAAACCTTCGCAGCGTTCGAGCGTGGGCTCGTCGAGGATGCCGCGGCGACGCTGGCGCGCTTCATCGCGCTCGAAGCGCTCGACGATGCCAAGCGCGCAGCGGTGACGCGCGCGCTGCGCAGCGCCGCCGAATCCGCGCCAGCGGGCGCCACGCTTGCGGGCGGACTCGACATTTTGCGCACGACTGATCTGCGCTTGCGTCTGCCGGAAGTCCGGCAACCGGCGCTGCTGGTGCACGGCGCTCGCGATCACGTGACGCCTCCCGCGGCATCCGCGGCGCTGGCGTCGGCGCTGCCGCGCGCGCAGCGGACGCTCGTCGCCGACGCCGGACACGCCCCCTTCCTCGCGCGCGAGGCCGATACGGCCCGTGCGATCACGGATTTCCTGCGCGATGAGTGAAGCCGTACCGGTGCTCGACAAACGCGCGGTGCGCCTGGCCTTTGACCGCGCCGCGGCCACCTACGACGGCGCGGCGGTGCTCCAGCGCGAGGTGCGCGGCCGCATGCTGGAGCACCACCG
>CAZXNF010000748.1:0-1481 GCA_964641785.1 uncultured Streptomycetaceae bacterium
GCCGACACCCGTACCAGGCGCGCCAGACCGGTCTTGGCACCCGCGTACGCCAGCGTCCCGTTGTCGGCCAGGGCGATTACCGGCTGCGCCGAGTTGAAGCGCACCACATCACGGGGAATGACCTGGACCGCCTCGCCAGTGACACGCAACTTAGCTGCGTCGAACGGCGCGGCCAGGATCGCGCCATTGCGCACGAATAGCAGGTGGCCGGTCGGCGAGACGAGGCCGGACGAAGCGCGATCCACCAACACGACCCGGTGCCCGTCTGATGGCCGGACCGCTTCAATCCGGCTGATGCCGCGCTGATCCCAGTTGGTGAAGATCACGGTGCCGTCGGCGAGTACTGCTGTCGGGATATGCAGGCCTTCGCCCCGCGCGGCATCCAGCGAGGTCAAGGCCATCGGCGTGTCGCCAGTGAATGGGACCCGCCACAGGCCCTTCAAGGCGTACGTGATGTGGCCGTCGCGTCCCCAGACCGGCCGGTTGAATCCCGCGCCGGCAGTGGAACCGACGTCGCTCAGCAGTTCGTCGGCCAGTGAGAGTCGCTTCAGTGTCCGATCGCGGCTCACCAGTCCGAGCATGGTGCCGTCGGGCGAGAAGAATGAATGGACCGCCGCATCCGTGCCGCGCAGCGCGACCGCGTCGGTGGCGTCCATCGGTCGCACGAACACTTGCCGGTTACCGCCGCCGACCGCGACAAAGGACAGACGGGAGCCGTCAGCCGAGATCGACAGCGGGTTGCCAGACAGCGTGAACAACTCCTGGCCTGGCGGCATCAGCACGGCCAGTTGCGACACGCGACCGCTGTCGTCGATGGCGCGACCCGACGAGAATGCGGAGCCGGCCAGGATGCCGCCGGCGACGGCCGCCGCGACGGCCGCGGCCATCCCCCACCACACACGAGGCGTGCCTGGTGCCGCCAGTAGCGGTGCGACCCGCCGGTGAAGGTCGAACTCCGCGTCGCCGATGTCCCGCAGCCGGCGGCGGGCGTCCTTAGTCAAGCAGCGCTCGATGAGTGTCCGTACGTCAGGCGGGACACTGGATGACAGCCGTGACCAGTCCGGCTCGACGCTCACTACGGCGGCCAGCAGATCGGTGACGGTCGCGCCGGTGAATGGCGGCGTGCCCGTGAGCATTTCGAACAGCACGCAGCCGAACGCCCAGATATCGGCGCGCTTGTCCACTGGCAGCCCGCGCGCCTGCTCGGGCGCCATGTACGCCGCCGTGCCAAGAATCATCCCGCGCATCGTCATGGCGGGCGACGTGATCGTTTGGAGGGCGGAGGCTTCAGCCTCCGCCTGGCGACGGCTCGAGCCATCGCCCTCCGAACGATCGAGCGCTTTTGCCAGGCCGAAATCCAGCACCTTCACCGTGCCGTCCGGCCGCACCTTGATATTCGCGGGCTTCAGATCGCGATGGATGATCCCCTGCTCGTGCGCGGCTTCCAGCGCCTCGGCGATCTGCCTGGCAATCGGCAGTGC
>CAZXNF010000749.1:0-851 GCA_964641785.1 uncultured Streptomycetaceae bacterium
GTATCGTGCCGTGGTGCTTGGCAGCGCGCGCATCCGGGTACCCGCCACGGAAACCGGTGCGCGGCTGCTGCGTGTGAAGGTGGCGGTTCAGCCCGGTGAACGTGTGAGTGAGAACAACGAGCGTCGCACGCTGGTGGTGGTGCGGGATCGTCGCGAGAAGATTCTGTATCTCGAGGGCGAACCGCGCTTCGAGCTCAAGTTCCTGCGGCGCGCGGTCGAGGCGGACGGCAACATTCAGTTAGTCACGCTGCTGCGATCGTCCAAGGACAAATTTCTGCGGCTGGGGGTCGACGACTCACTGGAGCTGGCGACGGGCTTTCCCCGGACGCGGGAGGAGCTGTTCTCGTATCGTGCCGTGGTGCTTGGCAGCATCGAGGCGGCCTTCTTCACCAGCGATCAACTGCGCATGCTGGGCGATTTCGTTGGTGAGCGGGGCGGAGGCCTGCTGATGCTCGGTGGGCGTGACGCGTTAGGCGAAGGGGGGTATGGCGGAACGGCGGTGAGCGACGCCCTGCCGTTCGACCTGCTCGGCGTGGTGGGCGAGACGCCCGTGTTCTCGGCCGTGCACGCGTCGCCGAGCGCGGCGGGCTACGGCCATGCCGCGTTGCAGCTTGAGGCGAGTGACTCGTTGTCCAGAGCGCGGTGGGCCGCCTTGCCTCCGCTCACGACCGTCAACCGACTGGGGCGAGCCAAACCGGGGGCGACAGTCCTCATGACCGGAGTGGGAGAGGATGGGACCACGACGCGTCCGTTGCTGGCGTCGCAGCGCTTCGGGCTCGGCCGTACCATCGTCTTCGGCGTGCAGGACTCGTGGCTCTGGCAGATGGACGCGTCCATCTGCCAGAGCCACG
>CAZXNF010000749.1:861-1481 GCA_964641785.1 uncultured Streptomycetaceae bacterium
AGACCTTCTGGCGGCAGATGCTGCGATGGCTCGTGAGTGATGTGCCCGATCGCGTGGAGGCGGCCCTGCCCAACGAAAGTGGTGTAGGTGAAGGAATTCCCCTGCGCGCCTTGGTAAGCGACTCGGGATTTCTCAAGGCCAACGGTGCTGCGGTCACCGGGACGATGACGGCGCCTAACGGCCTGACGGAAGACGTGTCGTTCGAATGGACGGTCGATCGCGACGGGGAGTATCGCACGACCTTTGTGCCCGACCAGCTCGGGGTACACGCATTGCAGCTGCGGGCGATTGTGGGTTCCGACACGGTGCGCGGGGAGCCGGCGTTCGTGCGCGTGGCGCAATCGACCGCCGAGTTCTTCGGGGCGGAGATGCGTCCGTCGCTGCTGCGGCAGATCGCCGAGGAAACGGGGGGGCGGTACTATCCGGCCGACAAGGCGTTGGACGTGGCCAAGGATCTGGTCTACAGCGCCAGTGGGGCGACCGTGGTGGAGAAGAAGGACCTGTGGGACATGCCGGTGTTGTTGCTGTTGCTGCTGTCGGCGTTAGGCGCGGAGTGGGTCCTGCGGCGGCGGCGGGGGTTGGCATGATGCGGAGCCGACATGGGCGGAAATGGTGCCGAT
>CAZXNF010000750.1:0-1069 GCA_964641785.1 uncultured Streptomycetaceae bacterium
GTACTTACTTGAGCATGACGCCAAACAACTGCTCGCAGCACAAGGCATTCCGCTGCCGGCGGGCGTGCTTTTCGACAACCCCGCGGCACCACCAGCGCTGCCGCCCGGCCCCTGGGTCGTCAAAGCCCAGGTCGCGGTAGGCGGCCGCGGCAAAGCCGGCGGCATCCGCAAAGCCACCGGCGCGCCGGAAGCTTTCGCCGCCGCCGCGGACATCCTGCGTACACGCATCCGCAACCTGCCGGTGCGCACCTGCCGCATCGAGCAGCAGGTGAGCGGCGCGACCGAAACCTACCTGAGCCTGATGGTCGATGCGGCGGCGGCCGGCGTGCGCGTGATGCTCGCGCCGCGCGGCGGCGTCGACATCGAAGCGCTGTCGGAACAGCCCGGGGTCGTGCGCAACGAGGTCTGCGATCCCGATGCGGCCGCCGTCGCCGCCTGCGTGGACCGCCTGTCCGCCGATGTCGCGGAACCGGTGCGCGGCGCGCTGCGCGCGGCAGGCCGCGCGCTGGCGCAAGCCTTCTTCGCGCACGAATGCATGCTGCTGGAGATCAATCCGCTGTTCGTGATGGCGGACGGCGCCTGGCTCGCCGGCGACGCAAAGATGATCACCGATGACAACGCGCTCGAACGCCAGCCCGCGCTGCAGGCGCTGCTGAAAGCGCGCGGCGCCGCCTACCCCGAGGTCGCGCTCAAGGCCGAATACGGCTGCGACTACGTGGTGATCGACGACGCAGGCGAGATCGGGCTCCTGACCACCGGCGCGGGTCTGTCGATGATGCTGGTTGACGAGTTGCGCGCAGCCGGCCTCAAGCCCTACAACTTCCTCGACGTGCGCACCGGCGGCCTGCGCGGCGACCCCACGCGTCTGGTGCACGTGCTCGACTGGATCGCGCGGGGGAAGAACATCAAGGTCGTGCTGGTCAACGTGTTCGCCGGCATCACCGACCTCGGCGAATTCTCGCGCCTGCTGGCCACCGCGCTCGAACGGGCGTCGTTGAAGGTCCCCGTGGTCGCGCGCCTCGTCGGCAACAATCTTGAAGCCGCGCGCGGCGTGCTCGCCGAACACAGC
>CAZXNF010000750.1:1079-1473 GCA_964641785.1 uncultured Streptomycetaceae bacterium
CCACTCGCCATCGTGCGCAAACACCTTGCCGCCGCATAGCCATGATCAACCCCCGTATCGACCGCCACACCCCCGTCCTCGTGCAGGGCATCACCGGCCGCGCCGGCCGCCAGCATTCGAAGCTGATGCGGCAGTACGGCACGAACATCGTCGCCGGCGTCTCGCCCAAGTCCGACACGCGGGACGTCGACGGCGTGCCCGTCTACGCCGATTGCCGGGAAGCAGTGACTGCGACCGGCGCCACCGCCAGCGTGCTGCTGGTCGGAGCAATGCAGCTTCTCGACGCCATCCGCGATGCGGTGGACGCCGGGCTCAAACTGATCGTGACGCCAACCGAAGGCATGCCGGTGCACGACTCGCTCGCCGCGCGGCGAGCGAGTCGTGCACCGGCATG
>CAZXNF010000751.1:0-1470 GCA_964641785.1 uncultured Streptomycetaceae bacterium
GACAGAGTATTCGCTGACCCAGAATGGTCAGAAGCTGGCCAGCATTATTGATCAGTTAAATCTCTTGGATGACGAAATCAAGAGCGCCGAACAAGGCGCTCCAGTGGAAGCCAAAAAGCGGCGCCGCTGAGCTCAACGTAAGGTGTCACAGGAGTTTCCCGCGTGCTGCATCCAAGCCAGTTTCAAGTAAACGAAGCGTGGATTGCGTTTCGGCTGAATGATGCGCTCATCCATACTGAACTCGATGGAGATTTCAACTGCCTGGCGCTCATGGATGCGGCGAGTTGTTACATCCTCGGCAACGCACTCGTTTCCGCCAATGAGGCCCACCCGACGCAGATGGAAGTTCGACGATTGCTGAAAAGCGGTCGCGCGCGTGAGCAGGCGTTTCCGAAGACTCTTTTCGTTCCAAGCGAGTTGTCGGTAAACAACCTGGTACTCGAGGCGGAGCGAAATCGAATAGCGGTAGTTCGCGTCTCAGAACACCAACTGCAGCCCTTCATCGGGGAGGCGCAAGAAGGTTACCGGGAACGTTTTGGCGGAGGGGCGCGCAGTGAAGCCTGACCCTCGTGTCAGACTCACTCTTATCGCGCTTTGATTTGTCATTCCGTCGAAAGCCGGAATCCAGTGAATACAATCATCTGGACACCGGCCTGCGCCGGTGTGACGGAATTGATCGGACTCGTCGAGCTTGGTCAGCCTTGGAGTCGGAGCAAACCTGCACTAGCGCAGATGGCGACTACCAACACCACGACCAGCAAAAAGCGCCTTGATGATGCAGGCCAGTATAAGAAAACGCGCCACCGTTCCCGTTGCTCGGGAGGCATCGGTTTGCCGACCAAGAGACGGTCTTGTTCCTCTGGCGGCAAGCTTCCGCGCATATCCTGCAGCCGGACAATATCCACAACCAGCCAGATTGCCGCGGCGATCCCGACGAATAGCCAAAATAAGTCCATTGTGATGCCGGATTCCTCATTGAGCCGATATCGACAGCGGGTGGTCGATGCCGAATGCTGTGGTTCGGATCCCGTGCTCCGAACCTCGCCTTCACTCTGCCTTGATCTGTGCGTTCCAACAAAATCGCCGGGGGCAGCCCGGCGGCTGGTAACTTTCTTTTGCCCGGCCATAAGAAAGTCACCAAAGAAAAGGCCGCCCCGGCAAACCGCCGCTGGCGCGGTGTCCCTGCGCTGCTCGGCATGGACGGCGGCTGCGGAACTCGCGTACGTCATCAACGGATGACGGACGCTCAGACAGTCCTCGCCGAAAGCCCCGTCCACGCCTGTGCTGCTCGGCGGTTTGCAGGGGAGAGGCAATACAAAGGCCTCTCCAGACTTAAGCCTCAAGCCAAGCCCGACAGGGCGCAGCGGTCTTTCCCCCTTGCGAACCGCCCAGCAGCCGCAGGCCGGCGCGGGGCTTTCGGCGAGGACTGTCTGAGCTTCCGCCATGCTTTCATGGCGGAAGCGAGTTCCG
>CAZXNF010000752.1:0-486 GCA_964641785.1 uncultured Streptomycetaceae bacterium
CGCCACGCGCATTTTCTCGATTTCGGCAGGGGTTTTGATCGATACGGGCATGGCAGGGGGCAAAAAACGGGCGGAGGGGGGTTATGCAGGACGGAAAACACGATTTTGACGCGCCCGGCCCGCCTGCTCCCCGACCGCAAAGTTGAGCATTTTAGCTTATGAATGATAGAATTACAGGTTAGTTGTTGGTCCTAGGCGACACCTCCGGATGGTCTGGAACGGGCTCCTGCCTGTGCTGTGTCTAGTCCCGGGACCGAATACGCACACCCGCAGCGCCGCCGTTGTTCCGGCCGGCGCATCGTCATGGGTGCCTGGGTGATCCCGGGCCGACCGGCGGGTGGAGGCTCAACCCTGACAGGAGTTTTTGACATGTCGACCACCATGCGTGAAATGCTGGAGTGCGGTGTGCACTTCGGCCACCAGACCCGGTTCTGGAACCCGAAGATGGCCCCCTTCATCTTCGGCCATCGCAACAAGATTCACATC
>CAZXNF010000752.1:496-1462 GCA_964641785.1 uncultured Streptomycetaceae bacterium
TCATCAACCTCGAGACGACGCTCGCGCGCTATCTCGATGCCCTCAAGTTCGTGCGCCAACTGTCGGCCAACCGCGGCAAGGTGATGTTCGTTGGTACCAAGCGGCAGGCCCGTGAAATCGTGCGCGAGGAAGCCGAGCGCGCCGGCACGCCGTACGTGGATCATCGCTGGCTGGGCGGCATGCTGACCAACTTCAAGACGGTGAAGGCCTCGATCAAGCGCCTGCGCGACCTCGAGGCCATGAAGGAAGACGGTTCCTTTGACAAGCTGACCAAGAAGGAAGCGCTCCTGCAGTCGCGGGAACTGGAGAAACTGCAGCGCAGCTTGGGCGGCATCAAGGAAATGAACGGCCCGCCGGATGCCGTGTTCGTGATCGACGTCGGTTACCACAAGGGTGCGGTTACTGAGTCGAAGAAACTCGGCATTCCCCTGATCGGCGTGGTGGACACCAATCACTCGCCTGAGGGCATCGATTACCCGATCCCGGGCAACGACGACTCCAGCCGCGCGATCCGGCTGTACGCGCGCGGCATGGCGGACGCCATCCTTGAAGGTCGCGCACAGTCCCTGCGCGAAACCGTGAAGGGTGACGACGAGTTCGTCGAGGTCGAAGAGAACGCCTGAGTGCGGCCGCCCCGGTGAGAGTTCACCGGGGCTGACCGGTAGACGGGGGGCTGCAGGCGGGCCCTTTTTTTTTAGCGGATGGAGCGAGCATGGCGGAAGTGACGGCAGGCATGGTGAAGGCGCTGCGGGACAAAACCGATGCGCCGATGATGGAATGCAAAAAGGCGCTGGCCGAGGCCGGCGGCGATCTGGACAAGGCCGAAGAAATCCTGCGCGTGAAGCTCGGGAACAAGGCCAGCAAGGCCTCGGGCCGGGTGGCCGCGGAAGGCGTGGTGGCAGTCCGGATCGACGAGTCCGGCAAGCTGGGCGCGATCGTCGAGGTCAACTCCGAAACCGACTTCGT
>CAZXNF010000753.1:0-1454 GCA_964641785.1 uncultured Streptomycetaceae bacterium
ACCCACGACCATCGGCCTGGTGATGGAACTCGTCGCCGGCGAGGATCTCGCCGAACGACTGCGTCGCGGCGCGATTCCTGTCGACGAGGCGGTCACCATTGCGGCCCAGATCGCGGAGGCCCTCGAGGAGGCGCACGAGAAGGGAATCATTCACCGCGATCTCAAGCCCGCGAACGTGAAGGTGACACCGGACGGGAAGGTGAAGGTCCTCGACTTCGGTCTCGCCAAGGCCCTGGAGTCAGCGCCTTCAGGGAGAAGTGGATCGGTCGCTGAGCCTGCCGAAGCGTCTCACTCTCCAACCATGTCACGCCACGCGACCGAGGCCGGGATGATCCTCGGCACCGCCGCGTACATGAGCCCCGAGCAGGCGCGGGGCAAGGCGGTGGACAAGCGCGCCGACATCTGGTCGTTCGGCGTGGTGCTCTTCGAGATGCTGACCGGCGAGCGATTGTTCAGCGGTGAGACCGTGAGCGACGTCCTCGCAGCGGTGTTGACGCGCGACCCCAACTGGGCTGCGCTGCCTCCGGGCACGCCCCAGCGGGTGCGCGACGTGGCGCGTCGCTGTCTCGAGCGCAACCCCCGGCAGCGTCTTCACGACATAGCGGATGCGCGACTCGGTCTTCGGGAGGCGGACGTCCCGGTCTCGTCGAGCGACACTCGCGTCCTCACGATGACGCCCCCGACCCGCTCGTCGCTGCGGGCGCGCCTCGGTTTCATCCTCGTGGGATCGGCGCTCACGGCGCTTGCCGGAATGGCTTTCCTCCCGGGCCTGCGGAATGCGCCGCCCGCGGGCGTCACGCGCCTCTCCGTTCTGGGGCCGCCCGGCATCAACTTTTTTCCCGACTCCTCTCAGGTCGTGATCTCCCCGGACGGAACCATGGTTGTATTCGCCGTCGCGGATACCTCCGGCGCGCTGTGGGTGCGCTCACTCGACTCGCTCGCCGCGCGCCCACTCGAAGGCACCGAAGGAGGCGTGCTGCCCTTCTGGTCTCCGGACAGCCGCCGAATCGGCTTCTTCAACCAGGACAAGCTGATGACGGTGGCGGTTGCGGGTGGGCGCGCAGAGGCTATCGCCGATGCGGCGGGATTTGGCGGCAGAGGCGGTTCGTGGAATTCGGACAACACCATCATCTATGCGCCAGCCCCGATGGGACCCCTCTACTCCGTGTCGGGAAACGGAGGCGAGTCGAAGGCGCTCACCACACTCGACGCAAGCCATGGTCAGTCGGGGCACCGCGCTCCGGCCTTTCTCCCCGATGGTGACCACTTCGTCTATGCGGCTCTGCCCGTCCGCGCAGGAAAGTTCGACATCTTCGTGGGCTCCCTGCGAGATAAGACGGCCACGATGATCGGAGCTATGGAAGCGTCGCCCGCGTATGCCGCGCCGGGCTTTTTGCTCTACCCGCGGCAGGGGGTTCTGGCCGCACAGCCCTTCGACGCGCGCGCCCTGCGCA
>CAZXNF010000754.1:0-1454 GCA_964641785.1 uncultured Streptomycetaceae bacterium
CCGGCGAGCCGTCCACGCGCGGCTTCGAGCCTTCGGGCAAGGAGCACCCGCTGGCGCTGCGCCTGTCCGGCAAGTTCAAGACGGCCTTCCCGGAAGGCAAGCCGCAGCCCTACGCGCCGCCGCCCCCGCCGCCGAAGAAGGGCGAGAAGGCCGCGCCCGAACCGGTCGCGAAGCCCGCCGCGGACGTTCCGCACCTCACCGAGGCGAAGGAAGACACGCAGGTCGTGATCGTCTCCGACGCCGACATGCTCGCCGACGGCGCCGCGGTCGAAGTGCAGGAAGTGTTCGGCCAGAAGGTCATCGTGCCGCGCAACGGCAACCTGAACTTCCTGCAGAGCCTGGTCGAGCAGTTCGCCGGCGACAGCGCGCTGGGCAGCCTGCGCAGCCGCGCGGCGTTCTCCAAGCCGCTGACCGTGACGCAGAACCTCGCGCAGCGCGCGCAGGAGCAGTACCTCGGCAAGATCAAGGAACTCGAGGACAACCTGCAGCAGACGCAGGACAAGCTGCAGGCCCTGCAGAAGGCGCGCGGCGCCGGCGCCGGCACCGTGCTGACGCCCGAGCAGCAGACCGAGGTCGAGGCCTTCCGCAAGAAGTCGCTGGAGACCAAGGGCGAGCTGAAGGAGCTGCGCAAGACCCTCCGCATCGAGACCGACCGGCTCGAGTTCACCACCAAGCTCGTCAACATCGGGCTCATGCCGCTGCTGGTGGCGCTGGCCGGCCTGCTGCTCTTCCTGTCCCGTCGTCGCCGCACCGCCGCGCGCGCCTGACCGGGTATTTGGCTGCCATGTCCCGCCGCGCGCTGCTCATCCTGCTCGCCGTCTTCGCCGTGCTCGGCGGCGGCGCGCTGCTCTACATCTGGCAGAACGACGCGTCCTGGCGCAAGTCGGACATGCGGACCGGCGAGAAGCTCCTGCCGGCCTTTGTTGTCAATGACGTCTATGAGATCCAGCTGCGCGATGCGAAGGCGCAGGTTACCCTCATCCGCAGCGGCGACCGCTGGGTCATGAAGGAGCGCGCCGACTATCCGGCCAACTTCACGGAGATCGGCGACCTGCTGGTCAAGCTCTCCGACCTCAAGGTCGTGCAGACCGAATCGGTCGCCGCATCGCAGCTCGCCCGGCTGGATCTCGCGCAACCGCCTGCGCCCGGCGCCGATGCCAAGGCCGCGGAAGGCACGGGCATTGCCGTCGTGCTGAAGGCCAAGGACGGCAAGGAACTGGCGAGTCTGGTGTTCGGCAAGAAGGTGCTGAAGAAGGACCCGCTGAATCCGCTGCCCAACGCGAAGGACGGCTCGCCGGCCGGGCGCTATGTCTGGCAGCCCAGCCGTCCGCAGACGGTGGTCGCGATCGGCGACCCGATGCCGAACCTAGAAGTGCAGGTCGGCCGCTGGCTCGACCGCAAGTTCGTCAAGATCGAACGCATCAAGGCGATCGCCGGCCCGGGCTGGAAAATCG
>CAZXNF010000755.1:0-1447 GCA_964641785.1 uncultured Streptomycetaceae bacterium
CATCATCATCGCGCACACGCGACCCTTCCGGCAGGCCCGGATGAAGATGGTGCTATTCATGGCTGATCTGTGGCGACGATCGAACGGAGCCGTTCGATGACGAGCGCGACGCGGGTAGCGGGGCTGCCGTCGACCACGATCCCCGGCAGCGCATTGAGAAATCCCTGGTCCGCAAGGAGCCGCCTGAATACGGCGGCGACGTAGCGGCGTGCCGCCGGTTCCGCCCGGGCGAACTCCGCAACGATCTCCCGCCGCCCGTCGACGACCGAGAGCACGTCCTCAAAATCATGGCTCTCGAGATAATCTCTGCGCCCCCGATCCTCGAAGGCTTCGAGCTTGGTGGCGAGAAAACAAACCGGCGCGATCAGACGGATGGCCGGGCCGGCCGGCAGCGTCATGCGGACCGCGGTACGCAACGCCAGCGCGTACCAGGAGTTCGAGAATCCGAGAACTTTTTCTTCCGCCGGCATCACATCCAGCTTCATCCCGCCCAAGCTCCAGCGATAGGGCGGCTCCCCTTCCTCCAGCGTCTGGCCGAATCCCTGCGCCCTTAACGCCTCCCCCAGCGCTGGTACTCCGGCAACGAAGTGACGGCAATAATCGAATCAACATCCTGCGTTGCCCTCACCGGCGCAGCAGCCGTCTGTAATCAAAGGTGCCGTCGCGCAGCCGCCGACGAACACCAGTCGCTCGCGCAGTTCGCCAAGCGCTTCGGCCATGCGCCCGAGCAGCTCGGTGTTCGCATCGCTCATGCCTTCGCGCTCGCCGCGAGGCGCTTTTCGATCTCCTTCGCGGCCAGGCTGCGCTCGCGCGCGCGCCCGTCCCGGATGACGTCCACCAGCGCCAGCAATTCGTAGAGCTGCGCGTCGCGCGCCGCTGCCGCGGGCACCGAGGGATACAACGGCTCGAAGGCATAGCCGCGGACCGTGCCTTCCGCACAAGGCCAGACCGGCGGCGGCTCATCGGGCTGCACGATCACTTTGTCGAGCGGCGGCGCCGCATAGCCGGTCGGCATCCCGCGTGACAACCCGCCCCGCTTCGGCGGATACGCGTAACGCACCCCATGGACCAGGAACTCGACGAGCGCGGGCGGCACCGGCCGCCCGCCCACCGCCGTGGTATCGCTCATCAATCTGGCCGCCACCGCCCGCTTGACCCCCGCATGGGCCTCCGACTGGCTGAGCGACAGCTCGACGGACAGGCGCTGATAAGTCCAGGGCGACTCCCCGAGGACGACCAGCTTGAGCAGAATGACGATATCTTGGGGCTTGAGAATCATGGGCTTATGCTATTCGCGAATCGCGAATAGCATAAGCCCCCGCCGTACGGAGATGCCAATCAGACCCCTACCCGGCATGAGCGAGGGCAGAAAAAAGAAGGGGCAGCGTTTGCCGGGCATCACCCAAGGACGCTCTGAGAAACGGTTCTCCCTCATTCCAGCGAAATG
>CAZXNF010000756.1:0-1444 GCA_964641785.1 uncultured Streptomycetaceae bacterium
CTTTTCTTTAAGGCTTGAGCGCGCATTCAATTGAATCGCGGCCTTTCAAATGCATGCCCGCGCAGAGCACCCTCGTGCGCGACTGCAAGCAGGGCGGCGGCCTCAAGCCCTGCCCGATCATCGGCGCCGTCAACCGGCCGCGCTGACGCCGCTTACTTGGCCACTTCCATGGCGGTCACCGTGTAATTGCTGCCGTCCTTCTCGGCGGCGAACTTCACCTTGTCGCCCGCCTTCACGCGGTCGAGCAGCGTGGCATCCTTGACCTGAAACACCATCGTCATCGGCGGCATGTCGATATTGGGGATGGGTCCGTGGCGCAAAGTCACCTTGCCGGCGGCCTTGTCCACCTTGCGGACTTCGCCGTCCGATAGGGGCGCTTGCGCGAGCGCACCAGCACTGACTGTGGAGGCCATCAGCAATACCAGAACTGAAATGATGCGTTGCATGTCGAAACTCCTGTTGATGCAGATCAATGCCCGGCGTGACTGGGCGGTGGATGGATACGGCTCTCAGCGATAAGACTGGTAGGCGCGGGTGCTGCCGTTCTTCTGGACGAGCAGCACGTCGTAGGGATCGCGCTGGCCGCCATAGTCGGGACCATCCATGCCGGGCGAGCCCACCGGCATCCCCGGGACCGCGAGGCCGGTGGCCGCGGGCCGGTCCTTCAGCAGACGGAGGATTTCCCTGGCCGGTACATGCCCTTCCAGCGCGTAGCCCGCAACCTCGGCGGTATGGCAGGAGCCGAGCGCGGCGGGAATACCGAGCCGGGCGCGGGCGCTAGTGTTGCCGGTATCGATCACCTTGACCTTGAACCCGTTGCCTTCCAGGTGCGTCACCCAGTCCTTGCAGCAACCGCAGGATGGGCTTTTCCAGACGGTGATCGGGGGTCTGGCCGTCTGCCCGAAGACGAGCGCGGGCGCGCCCGCCCAACCAAGCAGGGCCAGGGACAGCAGGCGACGCCGCGCGTTCATGGCTTAACCACGAGCTTGCCGACCATCCCCGCGGAGTAGTGCCCGGCGATCAGGCAGGCGAAATCGAAGTCGCCTGCGCGGTTGAAGGTCCAGACGATCCGGCCCGTCTTGCCGGGCGCAACGTGCGCCATGTACGGCTCGTCGTGCTCCATGTTGGGGTGCTTCACCATCAGGGCCGCGTGGGCGTCGAGTTCGGCCTTGGTCCCGATCACGAACTCGTGCAGCAGTTTGCCGCGGTTGCGGATGACGAAGCGGATGGTCTCGCCCTGCTTCACTTCGATGCGGTCGGGGGTGAAGCGCATGGCATCCGTCATGCCGACCTCGATGGTGCGCGTGACCGCCTTCGCCTCACCGGCGATGCCCCAGGGCTTCTGTTCCTTCACGACCGCCACCGCCTGCTTGCCGGCGTGCTTCTGCTCCTCGTGCGCGAAGACCGGGCTGGCTTCATCGCGGTCGCCGGGAAAGCCGGCAAA
>CAZXNF010000757.1:0-1443 GCA_964641785.1 uncultured Streptomycetaceae bacterium
ACCCAGACGTTGACCAGGGCGAAATCGCGGCCGACCTGCGGCAACGCGTCGATCTTGTGGGCAGCGAGCTTCATCTGCTCGTAGGCGAGCAGCCGCCGCACCAGTTCCGCGCGCGGGTCCTCTTCGTCGGCGGTCACGCCCTGCGGCCGCGGCAGCAGCATGCGCGACTTGATCTCCAGCAGCACGGCGGCCATCACCAGGTACTCGGCGGCAAGTTCAAGACTGCGCTGGCGCATCAGTTCCACGTACTCGAGATACTGCACCGTCAGCGGCGCCATCTGGATTTCGAGCACGTCGACATTGTTGCGGCGGATCAGGTACAGCAGGAGATCGAGCGGCCCCTCGAAGGTGTCGAGAAAGACTTCCAGCGCATCCGGCGGGATGTAGAGGTCGTTCGGAACCACCAGCACCGGCGTGCCGCGAAAGCGGCCGATCGGCGTCACGTTATCGGGAACGGCATCGACGACGGCAGTCATCACGCGGGGAAAAGCGGAAGACGGGACGGCAGCAGAGTGCGGACGGGCGACATGGCGGGATTCTAGCGGTAAACGCAGGTCAGGAATAATCCAGTCCCATCGCCTCGCGCACCTCGCGCAACGTCTCCTGGGCGAGCTTGCGGGCCTTCTCGCAGCCATCGGCGATGATGCTGCGCACCAGCGCCGGGTCCTCGATGTACTGCTGCGCGCGTTCCTGGATGGGCTGCAGTTCCGCCAGGATGGCGTCGATCACTGGCTGCTTGCACTCCAGGCAGCCGATGCCGGCGCTGCGACAGCCGGTCTGCACCCACTCGCGCCGCGACGCGTCCGAGTACACAAGGTGCAACTGCCACACCGGACATTTTTCCGGCTCGCCGCGGTCAGCGCGGCGGATGCGCGCCGGATCGGTCGGCATCGTTTTGATCTTTTTCGCCACGCTGTCGGCGTCCTCGCGCAGCGCGATCGTGTTGTCGTAGGACTTCGACATCTTCTGGCCGTCAATGCCCGGCATGCGCGAGGCCTCGGTCAGCAGCGCGGCGGGCTCTGGCAGGATGACCTTGCCGCCGCCCTCCAGGTAGCCGAACAAGCGCTCGCGGTCGCCGAGCGTCAGGTTCTGGGTCTTTTCGAGGAGTGCGTGCGCGGAGGCCAGCGCGTCGCTGTTGCCCTGCTCCTGGAAGGCCGTGCGCAGTTCCCGGTACAGCTTGGCGCGCTTGGCGCCCAGTTTCTTCACCGCGGCCTCGGCTTTCAACTCAAAGCCCGGCTCACGACCGTAGACGTGATTGAACCGCCGCGCGACCTCCCGCGTGAATTCGATGTGCGGCACCTGATCCTCGCCCACCGGCACGCGGTTGGCGCGGTAGATCAGGATGTCGGCACTCTGCAGCAGCGGATAGCCGAGAAAGCCGTAGGTCGAGAGGTCCTTCTCGGCCAGCTTCTCCTGCTGGTCCTTGTAGGTCGGTACGCGTTC
>CAZXNF010000758.1:0-397 GCA_964641785.1 uncultured Streptomycetaceae bacterium
CGGATCTGGCGCGCGAGGTTGATGACGAGGTAGGAAAACGACGTCCACATGATGGGGAATGGGGAATGGGTGATGGGTGATGGGTGATGGGTGATAGGGGCCTGCCGATTTCCTATTTCCGATTTACCATTTCCCTGACTTCAGGCGCTTCCGCCATATGCCGTTCGAGCGCGCCGGGCGATTCGTCCACGTAGCGTTCCACCGCCGGATAATCGATTTCGTAATACGGGTGCATGGAGCCAGGCCATGCGCCGTTGGGCACGATCGCCACGGCCTCGACCAGGAAGCCGGGCACCAGCGTCAGTTCCGGCTGCCGGGCGAGGTGTTCGGTCGTAACGAGTTTTTCCGCCGTGATTAGCACGCGCTTCGCCGCGCGCGTCAGCGGATGGTCCCAGAA
>CAZXNF010000758.1:407-1443 GCA_964641785.1 uncultured Streptomycetaceae bacterium
TCCCAGAACGGCGTGCCGTAGACGCGTGCGTTGCCTTCGGCATCGACTTCGTTCGCATGAATCACGGTCACGTCCGGCGCAATGGCGGGAATCACGTAGACCTCCTGCCCGGAGCCGTACGGATCGGCGATCTTCTTCCAGCCGTTAGCCTGAGGCAGGTCGCTGCCGTGGATGCCGGCGACCGGGAGGAAGGGCACGCCGTAGGAGGCTGCACGCAGCCCCGAAACCAGCGACATTCAGGCGTGTTCCTCGAACTGTGTGCGTTGCGACTCGACCGCCTTGCGGAAGCCGCGTGCGAGCCCGAAATTACCCTCCATGGCGACGATGCCGGCGCGCGCCCGGCGCACGAGGCCCGCGCGGCACAGCAGGTCGAGGTCGTAGCCAGGGGACGGCTTGATGATCTCGAGGTCGCCGATGCGCTGCCGCGCGAGTTCGCGCACCAATGCAAAGGGCCCGCGGTGCAGGAAGCTGCCGCCGAGCCCGAGCATGCTGCCGGGCGCGATGCGCGCGGCGAGTTGGGTGAGCGGGATGATTTTGGATGCGGATGCAATAGGCGGGTTCATGCGGCCTCCTGGCGGATCGTGATGCGATAATAACGCCAATGCCTATAGGAGGAAGTCCCATGCGTGCAGCAGCATTGACCTGTGCTCTGCTTTTGTTTTCGTCGGCGGCACTGCCGGCCCAGCCGCCGTCGTCGTCCTGGCCGACCAAACCCATCCGCATGATCGTCGCCGTGCCGCCCGGCGGCCCCGCGGACACGCTGTCGCGGCTAATCACGCCCAAAATGTCGGAATCGCTGGGCCAGAACGTGGTGATCGACAACCGGCCGGGCGCCAACGGCAACATCGCCTACGAAACGACCGCGCGCGCGGTACCGGACGGCTACACCATCGCCGCGGTCGCGGCCGGCGTGGCGATCAACCCGAGCCTGTACCGTGACGCCCATTTCGATCCGGTCAAGGACTTCGCGCCGATCACGCTGGGGATCACGGTACCCAACATTCTGGTCGTGCATCCCTCGGTCCCGGCCGCCACC
>CAZXNF010000759.1:0-1441 GCA_964641785.1 uncultured Streptomycetaceae bacterium
CACGTCGGTGCCACGCAGGATGCCCGCCTCCACCGCCATCGCCGGCACCAGCGTGCGCTCGGGATCGGTCATGCCGCAGGCGGCCAGCGCCTGGTCGCGCAGGCAATGGCCGTCCTGCAGCAGCAGGAGCTGTTCGCCGCGCAGCGCCTCGGGCTGGACAGTTTTCTGCTTCGCCAGCGGATGGTGTTTAGGCAAGGCCACGCTGAAATCATCGCGCGCCAGAATCAGGGTCTCGGCCGCCCCGCAACTGCAGGGCAGCGCCACCAGCAGCACGTCGAGCCGTCCGCTGGCCAGCCCCTCCACCAGCCGCGCGGTCTGGTCTTCCGTCAGATACAACTTGAGTTTGGGATGCGCCTTGCGCAGCGCGGGCAGCACGCGCGGGAGCAGGAAGGGGCTGATCGTCGGGATGACCCCCAGCCGCAGCGTCCCCGTCAGCGGCTCCCGCGCCGACTGCGCCAGCGCGGTCAGCTCCAGGGCATCGCGCAGCACGCCGCGCGCGCGCTCCACGATCTCGAGGCCGAGCGGGGTGAACACCACCCGGCGCTTGCTGCGGTCCACCAACTGCGCGTCGAGCGCCGCTTCCAGGTCCTGGATGCTGCTGGAGAACGCTGACTGCGTGACGAAGCTCGCCTGGGCGGCGCGGCCGAAGTGCTGGTGCTCGGCGAGCGCCACCAGGTGCTTCAACTGCCGCAAGGTGGGTAAGGCACTGCTCATGAGGACATTTCCGGTACGGGCAGACGCTCTGCCGACCGGCGATTTTACCTTTGTCCGCTGCCGGGAAAGCACCGCGCCCGGCGCGGCGTGCAGTGCTTGCGAGCCGGCCCGAATCTACCTACCCTTGCGACCTTCATCGTCTCCGCTCCCCTCCCACGCACGTCCATGGCCACCAACCCCCTGCACCAATTGAAGCGCCTGCGCCATCTCAGCCAGCTGTCGCTGCGCGACATGATTGCCGTCCTTCTGCCCGCGCTGCTGGTGATCGGTGGCGTGCTGTGGGCCGCGCACTATTTCGTCAAGCCGGCCCCGCCCAAGTCGCTCACGATCAGTTCCGGCGCCGACGGCGGCGCCTACCACGGCTTCGCCATGCAGTACCGCGAAATCCTCGCCCGCGACGGCGTCGACCTGATCGTCAAATCCTCCGCGGGCGCCGTCGAGAACCTGGAGCGTCTGCGCGACCCGGATTCTGGCGTCGACGTCGCGCTGGTGCAGAGCGGGCTGCTCGGCGAGGAACCGGCCGACGGCCTGGTGTCGCTCGGCAGCCTGTTCTACGAACCGGTCTGGCTGTTCTACCGCGAAGACCCGGGCCTGCCCGCCGCCGACCGACAGCAGGCGGGCGTTCTTGCCGGAGACGCCGCTGCCGGACAGCATTTGCAGGGCCAGCCGCCGGGTGCCGCTGCCGTCGTTGCCGATCGCGATACGTCGCCCGCGTAGTTCGGTCAAC
>CAZXNF010000760.1:0-1440 GCA_964641785.1 uncultured Streptomycetaceae bacterium
GTACGAAGGGAAGGGGGCCGCAGGAATTCATATCGCGCGTCTCCCGGAATAAACGCCCCGGCAGTCCCGTTAGCGGGGTGTTGCCGACAGTAGGTTCGGCGCTCTTTTCAACAAGCACCGGCGGATCGGAGAGGGCCTGGACGCGATCGAACAGCGCATCGTCGAGTTGATTCCACGGCTGCGCCGTTACGCCCGGGCACTGACGGGCGAGCGGGCCGCCGCGGACGATCTCGTGCAGGACACGCTCGAACGGGCGTGGCGCAAGCTCGCCCTGTGGCGGCCGGGCAGCGATCTCAGGGCGTGGCTGTTCACCATCATGCATAACGTCTTCGTCAATCAGGTGCGGGCGCGGCGGCTGGTGCCGCTGGCGCTGGACGACGCGGCGCTGGCCGAGACCATCGGCGGCGGCGACCCCGGTCCCGCCACCGACCTCATGGACCTCGACCGCGCGCTCGCGCGCTTGCCGGACGAGCAGCGGGCGGTGCTGCTGCTGGTCGGGCTCGAACAGTTTTCCTACCAGGAAGCCGCCGACGTGCTGGCGGTGCCGATCGGCACCGTGATGTCGCGGCTGCATCGCGGCCGCGAGCGCTTGCGCGAGTTGCTGGATGCTGCTGCGCCGGTGCAGCCGCTGCGGGTGGTGAAATGAATCCGGCGCCCCTCGACGACGCTGCACTGCACGCGCTGGTGGACGGCGTGCTGCCGCCCGCGCGCGCGGCGGCACTCGAAGCGCAATTGGCGGCGCAGCCGGAGGCCGCGGCGCGCGTCGCGGCCTGGCGCGCGCAGCCGCATGCGCTGCGCGCGCGTTTCGACGCGGTGCTGACCGAACCGATTCCCCTGGCCCTGCTGCAAGCGAACCGGCGCCCGCCGCCGCGCCGCTGGCGGGCCGCTGCGGCCGCGGGCTGGCTGGCTCTGGGCGCGGTGCTGGGCTGGAGCGGACACGCGCTGCGGCCGGCCGCCGACCGTGCGGGCGCGGCCATCACTCTGCCGCGCGAGGCGGCGGTCGCGCATGCGGTCTATGCCCCGGAGGTACGGCATCCGGTCGAGGTCACCGCGGCGGAGCACGCGCACCTGGTGGCGTGGCTGTCCAAGCGCCTCGGTACCCAGCTGAGCGTGCCGGTGCTGGAGGCCGAAGGCTTCCGGCTGGTGGGCGGACGGTTGCTGCCGAGCGCTGCGGGCGGACCGGTCGCGCAGTTCATGTACCAGGATGCCGGCGGCCAGCGGCTGACGCTGTACGTGCGCAACGATGCGCAGGCGCCGCACGATACCGCCTTCCGTTTTGCACGCGAGAACGGCGTGAGCGTGTTCTATTGGGTGGATGGCCGTCTGGGTTACGCGCTGTCGGGAGAACTCGAGCGCGCGGCGCTGCTCAAGATCGCCGACGTGGTGTACCGCCAGTTGAATCCCTGAGCGCGGCGTCCACCGCGCGTCGCCGGCGTCATG
>CAZXNF010000761.1:0-1435 GCA_964641785.1 uncultured Streptomycetaceae bacterium
AGTGTCGACGCCGCCGCGATCGACGGCTCGACCTGATCGGACAGCGTCGCGAAGATCTGCAGCGGCAGCGTCAGCTTGAAGCTCGCGAGGTAGAAGGTGATGATGAATTCGTCGAAAGACTCGATGAACGCGAAGATCGCGCCGGCGAAGAGCCCGGCGCTGATCCGCGGCAGGATGACATAGCGCAGTACGTTCCAAGTCCCGGCCCCCAGGCTCTGCGCGGCCTCCTCGAGCGAGCGGTCGAGCGTCTGCAGACTCGCGCCGACCGTCACGACGACATAGGGAACGCAGACGGTCAGATGCGCGAGGATGTAGGCGATGTAGCTATCCTCGAGATTCGCGGCGAGCGCGAGCCGGAACAGGCCCAGCGCCAGCACGATGTGCGGCAGCACCATCGGCGAGATCAACACGGCGTAGAGCGCGGTGCGCGCGGTCTTGGGCCCGCGATCGATCGCCAGCGCCGCGGCTGTGCCGAGGATGACGGACACGGGTGCGACGATCAGAGCAATCAGGAAGCTGCGCCCTGCGGCGGCTTGCCAGTTCTCGGCCGCGAGGATGAATCGGTACCAGCGCACGCCGAAGGATGGTGGTGGGAACTTGAGGTAGGACTCCGCGGTAAAGGATTGAACGACGAGGATCACGAGCGGCGCGACGAGAAACACGGCAACGAGGATCGACACCGCCCCGGTGAGTCGAAAGCGTCGCCAGTCGCTGTTCTGATCGGCGGGAGTCATGTCATTGCCCGGCGTCGCTGGAGCAGCGCTACGACGGCCGCGACGAGGGCGATCGCAGCGAGGAGCAGGATCGCGAGCGCCGAGGATTGCGACCAGTTGTATTGGTTGCGTACCAGATCGGTGATGACCATCGGGAGCGTGAGCACGAAGTTGCCACCCATGATCACAGGCGTGAGGTAGATCCCCATCGAAAGGATGAACACCAAGGTGCACCCGGCGATGACGCCGTTGAGGCTGAGCGGGAAGGTGACGTTCCAGAACACCTTTAGGGGTGAAGCACCCAGGCTCGCCGCGCTTTCCTCGAGCGATGGATCGATGTCGTTCAGGCTCGCGTAGATCGGCAGCACCATGAAGGTGAGATAGACATGGACGACTCCGATCACGACCCCGAGTTCGTTGAACATCAAGGGCAGGGGTGAAGTAACCACTCCCGACGCAAGCAGCGCCTGGTTGATGATGCCCGTGCGCCCGAGGATCAGCATCCATGCGACATTGCGCACGATGATGCTGGTCAGCAGCGGCGAGACGATCAGGCTGATCAGCAGGATTCGAATCGCTGGGCGCGAACGGCGCATATGGAGGGCGACCGGGTAGCCCAGGATCAGGCACGCGAGTGTGATCCACAGCGCGAGCTTGACGGTCTTCCAGAAGACGGTGCGCGTCAGATCGTCAGACAGCGCGTTCGCATAATTGTCCAGATG
>CAZXNF010000762.1:0-386 GCA_964641785.1 uncultured Streptomycetaceae bacterium
CCGGCGGCTGCGGCTTGGCCTGCGGCTCCTCGAGCGAGCGCAGACCCTTCGCGGCCTTGTCCTCGACGGTGAAGCTCGCCAGCAGCGGCAGATACCCCTCGGCGATCGTCATCACGCGCGGTGGTTGGCTGCCCGGCGCCAGATGCAGCGGATGCTCGGCATGCTCATCGATGATGCGCCGGCAATGCGCGGCGACCGCCGCCGGGATGTCGATCTCGACCATCGGAACCGTCCCCGGATTCAGCGGAAGAGCGTGGCGATGTCGGGGTTGTGGAAGCGTTGGATTTCGATCGCGTAGCCCGCCGGATCCTCGAAGAAGAAGTGATCGCAATACTTGCCGCGCTGGAGGTCCGAGAGCTTGGCGACATCGCGCGCCTCGAGCCGCG
>CAZXNF010000762.1:396-1428 GCA_964641785.1 uncultured Streptomycetaceae bacterium
TCAGCAGCACGGCGCTCCTGGGCTGGTGGCGCAGATGACCGCGATTGCCGTCGACGATGCCGAAATAGCTCTGCGTGCCGATGCGGTAGATGCGCGCCAGGCCTTGATCCAGTACGAGCTCGAACTCCAGGACATCCTCGTAGAACGGCGCGACCTTCATGATGTCGTCGTAGTAGAAGAAGGTGATCGAGTAATCCTTGTTCATGAGCGTGTCCCCTGTTGAGTGGGTATCGGTCGAGCGCGCGGCGTCTCACAGCGCGAGATTGAGGACGCCCTTGTGGTCCAGCGTCAGCCCTGAAATGCCAGGCCGCGCCGCGAACACCTCGATGGGATGGAAGAGATAGAGCCAGGGCGGATTGGCGTTCAGCTGCGCGAGGCAACGTCCATGAGCGGCAGCTCGGTCGGCAGGCTCGACGGCATGATTGGCGCTGCGGATGAGCGCCTCCAGCGGTGGGTCGTCATGGCCCTGCCACCAGACCGCACGCACCGCGCTCGAAATCTTGTCATTCAGGATCCGATAGGTGCTGTGCGGCGAGGAGTCGAAGATCGCCAGATCGCCGATCTCCTTGCGGCCGACTTGGCGTGCGTATTCGGGGCGATCGCGCTGGATGTCCAACCGGGCGCTCACCCCCACCGAAGCCAGCGCGTGCTGGACGATGCGGCTGATCTCGACGGCCTTCTCGGGCATGTGTTCCGGCGTGCGGATGACGAGCTCGTCATGCGCGCCGGCTTGCTCGAACAGGGCCTTCGCCTTGTCGCGATCATGAGGGATCGGCGTGACCCGAGCGGCCGCGGCCCCGAGATGAAAGGGGCTGACGATCGTCGATGAGCGGACGCCGAGTCCGTGGAACAGCTCGTCGATGATCAGCTGCGCATCGACAACGTGATTGATCGCGCGCCGGGCGAGCGGCGAGGTGAACAGCCCCTTGAAGCAGTTCAGGTAGTACATCACCGACAGCGTATTCGTCGCGCGCCCCCATTGCAGGCTCGGGTCGAAGTCGAGCCGCCGCGATGCGCGCTCGAGGTTCAGGG
>CAZXNF010000763.1:0-1424 GCA_964641785.1 uncultured Streptomycetaceae bacterium
GCCCCCGCCGCGTGCGGAAGCGCCAGCGGGACGGCGAGGAGGGTGCGCAGGGCGCGCGTCCCGCGCAGGGCGGTGGCGACGAGCATCGCCGCTCCCGTGGCCAGCGCCGTCCCGCTTCCCGCCGTGAGCAGCGTCCACCCGACGCTCCGCCACGTGGAGCCGTCGCCCAGCACGTCGGCAAGACGCTGCACGCCGAACCCCGTCGCCCCCGCACCAACGAGTCCCAGGCTCGCGCCTAACGAATAGAGCGCCCCGATGACGACCGGCGCGATGAGGAAGGTCGAGACGACGAGTGCCGCGTGTCGCTCACGGCGCGGCGCGCTGGAGTCGTGCATGGTGACGCCCGTCGCCGCACGCGTCACGGCGCGCGTGACGGCCTGCGCCGGCGGATCGCAGCGCGCCAGTCGGCGAGGAGCCGCTCGTGATACGCCGGCGCGATCTCTGGGCGCGCATAACGACGGATGGTGTCGGCCGGTATGGCGACGCTGTCCGCCGGGATCGCCGCGAAGCGCTCGCGCCACTCGGCGGGAAGGCGTTCGCGCGCCAGGACGGTCCCGTCCCCCCAGACCGAGGGGCGCTGCTTCTCGTATTGCGCCTCGGGGGAGAGGAGGAAGTCGGCGACCACCATGGCCCCGGCAGCGTTTGGGGCGTTGGCGGGGATCCCGAGGTAGTGAGCGTTGGCGATCGTCGCGTCGCGCAGCAGAAACGCGCGCGAGGTCGGCGGTAGGATTCCCTGCCGCACCTTGGCGATGACCTCGTTCTGGTTGTTCGACATCGTGAAGTCGATCTCGCCATTGGCGAAGAGGCGGTGCATCGCCGCCACGTCGGGCGGGTAGCTCTCCCCCGCGCGCCAGAACGACGGCGCCACCCCTCCCAGCCACCGGAAGAGGGAGTCGCGCGCGAGCGCATACCGCGTGGAGTCGAAGCCACCCTGCAGCTGCTCGACCCCGCCGGCCATCGCGTACATCGCTCCCTTGAGGAAGGTGATGCCCGCGAAGCCCTGGTCGTGCGTGAATCGCCCCGGATGGGCACGGATCCATTCCCCGAGCTCGGCCACCGTGTGCGGCGGGCGCGGGGTGCGCACGCTGTCGTGGATCAGGGCAAAGGCGACCGTCCCCCAGGGCGACTCGTAGCCGGCCGGGTCCTGCTCGAAGTCGCGGGCGACGATGGGAGACGCGCTGTCGACGTAGGCGGCGTTTGGGAGGCGTCCCGCCCATGGGCCGGCGAGCAGCCCCTGTCGCCGCAGTCCGGCGAAGGTCTCGCCGTTGATCCAGAGGAGGCTCGCGGCGCCCGCATCACTCCCCGCCTCGCGCTCGGTGACGAGGGTATTGATCAGCTCCACCCCCTGCCCCTCGACCGCCACCAGCTCGACCTCGTAGCGCTCGCGCAGACGCGGCGCGACCCACTGATCGACGTAGGCGTTG
>CAZXNF010000764.1:0-1422 GCA_964641785.1 uncultured Streptomycetaceae bacterium
TGCGTATTCCGCGGAAGTTGGCCACCGATTCCGGCTGAAAGTGGCCACCCATTCCGGCTGAACTTGGCCACCCCCGTTTCTGGGGCTGGGAGGCGCCGGGACAGGTGAGGTTTTAGGGCTTTTGGAGCGGCCAGTCAAGCGCGAAAACTGGCCATGGGCTTTGGGTGGGCCGGCGTTTGGGGTTCGACGGGTCGAAGACCAAGCGCGTGGAAGGCTCGGCCTGTGGGAAACCGGGTTCGTTTCCGGTTTTCCATAGGCGGAGGAGCCTTCCGCGAGCGCTACGAACAGGGCGTTGACGTAGAGCTCCGAGCAAGAGCCAGGGCGCGGTGGCTTGGTGGGCGGACAGGTCAGGCCGGGCACGGCGCTCTCGCATGGCGCATGGAATCGCTGGTGTCGCGTCTTGGTCACCGCGGCTCCCGACAGGCGCGATCGGGTTAGAAAGCGGACAACCCCAGGGCTGCCCGAGGATCGGTGGGTTGATCCTGGGGCAGCCTGGAGCGTCGTTTCGGCGGCCGTCAGGCTTGGGCCCGGCGTTTCCTCATGGAATCACCGGTGAGCTGGACTTTGTGTGCGTTATGGACCAAGCGGTCGAGGATGGCGTCGGCAAGGGTCGGCTCATTGATGTAGGCGTGCCATTTCGAGACGGGGAGTTGGCTCGTGACAATGGTGGCCGTCTTGCCGTAACGGTCGTCGATGATCTCGAGGAGATCTCTCTTGGTCTGATCACCGAGAGGGGCGAGGCCGAAGTCGTCGATGACGAGGAGCTTGACCTTGGCGAGGCTTCTGAAGAAGCCGCTTTTTTTCTGGAGCGCTTCGGCTTTGACGAGTTCGTCGACGAGACGAGGCAGACGGAGGTATCGAACCGAGAGGTCCTGCCGGCACGCGGCTTGAGCGAGCGCACAGGCGATGTAGCTCTTGCCCACGCCGGTCGGGCCACAGATGAGGACATTGAGTCGTTGCTCGATCCAACCGAGGTCCACCAGGCGCGGCCACAGTCCGCGATCGAGGCCTCGTGCAGTGCGTTGATCGACATCCTCGATGGCGGCGCTTTGTGGCAGCTTGGCCCAGCGCAGACGTTGGGCGAGGCGAGCACCCGACCGCTCCGCGCGCTCGTGATCGAGGAGGAGGCCAAGCCGCTCGTCAAAGGTCATGGCTCGAAAGTCTGGGCTTTGACATTGCTTGTCGAAGGCCCTGGCCATGCCACGAAGACCAAGATCGAGAAGGGACTGATGCAGAGGCTCTCTCAGCATGCGACCTCCTCAAAGTAGCAGGCGCCGCGGATGTTTTCGTGATCAATCGCCGGCGGCGGGGCAGGGGGCGCCTTGCGGGGTGCGCGCAACAACCCATGGAGGGCGCGGTAGCTCATGGCCTTCACCTCGACCGCGCGCCCGGCGGCGTCTTCGAGTGCCTCGGGGCCATAGT
>CAZXNF010000765.1:0-1422 GCA_964641785.1 uncultured Streptomycetaceae bacterium
TAGGTTTCCGAATAAGCCACCACTCCACTGCTGCGCAGGCGGCAATTAGAACTAGAGCACCCAAGAACCCACTAAGCAGAGCAAGCCAAAACTGGAGTTTTGTCCTTTGGAAGGTGTAACTGCGTACGACATCGCAATCATTGGTGGCGGCTTTACTGCGATAGGTGCGCTTGTCGGCGGGAGTCGCGCATTGACGTCACTGCGCTGGCATCGTAAGTGGGCTCCGCGCAGCCCGTGCCGACATGCCAGTTCTACTAGCCGGGAGCCACAAGATGAGCCCAACTGACATCGCTGTATTCGGAGGAATCGCCGCATTGATCGGCGTGATGTACTACTTCGGCCGCAAGAAGATCCAAAACGAGCACGCTGAACGACGAACGCGCTGCCTGGCGCGCGGCTGGGAGTACGATCCCAAGCCAGACGATCACCGGCTGTACGAAATTCGCGGTGTGACCGAGGGCGTCTCCTGGGTGCTTGATTCGCAGCCGGACTTTGGCCCCAACAAGGAGCCGATGGAGCGACGTCCGACGACGACTTGGCGGGCGGCGTACCCATCAGCGCCCGATCGTTCGATGGTGATCGCCAGCGCGGGCTTTGCCCGCTACCTTGCAAGCCCGGACGCGAGTATCCCGTCTGCCGTGGCGGCGATATTCGTTACCGCGCTGGGCCATCCTCTGTCCCCGTCTCACGGCGCCGCGCAGTCGTATCGGGTGGTGGCGATCGGTGATGCCGCCTTTCAGCAGAAATTTGGTGTACTGGCACGCGACGCGTCCGCCGCAGGAAAGATTGTCGACCGTGCGTTACAAGCCACCATGGTTCGCTGGGATGTAGCGCCGGGCCACCAGTATCCGTCGCACCGCAGTCTCCAGGTGGCGATCAACACGACGGAAGTGCAGGTGACGTTTTATGACGAACTTCGCGACGTAGCGCACATCGAATGTCTGGCCGCCATCGGCGAGGCGGTATTGCACCGCTTGAGAACAAAAGCGTAGACCGTTCGGCCACCTGCAAATGGGGTCAGGCTGGAATGGCACTCCCTTCAGCAATTGTTCGTAGATCCCCTCCCTTGCGCGCTGCGCGGGGGAGGGTGAGGGAGGGAGCAAGATCGGGAGGAGGCAAAACCGCTCGCCCCCATCCTGGCCTTCCCCCGTAAGCAGGGGAAGGAACCTTAAGCCAGTGCCATTCGGGTTTACCCCCATCACTCCCTTGCGCACAGCGCGGGGGAGGGTGAGGGAGGGCGCAAAACCGCTCGCCTCCATCCTGGCCTTCCCCCGTAAGCGGGGGAAGGAACCTTAAGGAAGTGCCATTCGGGTCTACCCCCATCACTCGAGTTCGCTCCCGTCGTGCGCTGTACGCCGCATAAGCGCGGCGCCGTTCACCTTGGCCGTTAAGTTTCCAGCGATCACCGTCTGGCGTGTTTAC
>CAZXNF010000766.1:0-1420 GCA_964641785.1 uncultured Streptomycetaceae bacterium
AAAATGCTCGAGATTCTCAAAAACCCCAACTTCGACTTCCTCGGCAAGACGAAATACTTCGTCTCCGCGAGCGTGGTCCTCATCCTCAGCGGTTTCGGCTTCATGCTCGGCACCGGCGTCTACCTCGGGGAGGGCGCCAAGGGCTACGGCGTCGAGTTCTCCGGCGGAACCCAGCTGATCGTCCGTTTCGAGAAGACCCCGGAAACTGATCGGATCCGCGTCGCGGTGCCGGATGCCACGATTCAGACCTATGACGATCCGGCCAAAAACCAGGTGCTGGTGCGGATCGCCACCGCCGACGAAAGTAATCTGGACGAGGCGGCAAACGCGGCCCGAGCCGCGATCGCGGCTCAATACTCCGACAATCGGATCGTGGAGTCGTCGGCGGAAATCGTGGGACCCACGGTGGGTGCCGATCTGCGCGACAAGGCCATTCAGTTGACGGTGTGGGGTCTCATCTTCCAGCTTCTCTACATCGCCTGGCGTTTCGGGGGCGCCATCTGGGGTGCGGCCGCGACGGTCGCGGTTTTCCACGACGTGCTCGTAACCCTCACCTTCCTGGCTTTCTTCAACTACGAGATCACCCTCAACGTCATCGCGGCCCTGCTCACCCTGGTGGGTTATTCCGTGAATGACACGATCGTCATTTTTGACCGGGCTCGTGAGAACCTCAAGCTCAAGAAGAAGGATTCGCTCGCGAAGATCCTCAATGACTCCTTGAACCAGACCCTGACTCGAACTCTGATCTCAAACGGAACGACCTTCCTCGCGGTCCTGGGCCTCTACCTCTTCGGCGGCG
The DNA here is from genome assembly GCA_964641785.1 of uncultured Streptomycetaceae bacterium. GTDB lineage: Bacteria > Pseudomonadota > Gammaproteobacteria > Burkholderiales > SG8-41 > CAZXNF01. Next base: position 800 of record CAZXNF010000766.1, read on the forward strand.
AAGTCCTTCGGGGCTTTGGCTTCACGATGGTGGTCGGGATCCTCGCCGGAACCTACTCCACGATCTACATCGCAAGCCCGCTCGTGATCTGGTGGCAGAACCGACAGGCCGCTCGGGTGCCGTCCGCATAGAACCGCGGCCCGAGCTTGTGGCTAGGGTCAAGCCCGGGCGACTCGGGCTCGGGGGGTAGACTCCGCGGGCTCTTGAATGATGGAGCGGTTTTCTGGCCGCTGCGTCTAAAGAGGTGTGTCGAACGAGTGGCCCGATGACCCAGCCCAATGACCCAGCTCAATGACCCAGAATGAACGGCCCCACGAACTCTTCTCGCTGTTTGCGGAAGACGAACAGGATCGATCGGGCCGCGGTCGATGGTTCTCCGCCTCGATCGTCCTTCATGGCGCGCTGATCTTCGGGGTGATTCTCTCCCCCCTGTTCTACCCTGATGAACCCCCACCGCCCGTCGACTACATCCGGGCGCTGATCTACAACCCGCCTCCGCCTCCGCCTCCGCCCTTGCCCAAGGGGGCTTCAAGCAAGCCGGCCGATAAAGCGCCGGAGAAGACTGGCGCCAAGCCGCCGGATCCCGAGGTGCTGGTCGAACCCAGGGTCCCGGATGACCCC